>JANXOJ010000560.1 GCA_025353625.1 Planctomycetota bacterium
CAGCTTCTTGCGGAGGGCCGTGGACGACACGTCCATGCGAAACATTTCGGGCGGGATTTCTGTGCATAGGCGGCGGAGCAAGTCGGGCATATCAAGATCGGAAAGTTGTACGAAGTGCGAGTCAATCGTTCGCCCGAAGACCAGGAAACGGCAACCTCGACCGGCAATTCGCTCGATCGCCGCAAGCATGGTTGCCGTATCGTTTCCATAGTAGCGCGGATCAGCGATGCGCTGGAGGGTATCGGTGCCGACGATGAATGTCGCGCCGGGAAACAATCGCGATTTGTCGTCGAACGTCGCTGCGCGGGTGAGCCAGACTTCGTGATCCAACGGAAACTGACGGAGACGGAATTCGATTTCCAGATAGTCGAGTGTTGGTTTATCGACGTTATGAATCGAAAGCTCCGAGGCCACCGGAACGCCAAGAATGTCTTGGGCGATGTCCGCCATGCCGCGATGCCCGACGTGCAGCGGATTGAAAGCCCCCGAGAGCAATGCTTGCCCCATGTATCCGGCAGACATTTCTGACTTTTGATCTAAATCGGCGGCTGCGGTATAAACGATACATTGAGTCTCCCTGCGGCCTAGGAAAAGGTCTTGCCATTCTTGGGGTGCTGCGATGTGGTTCGATTCTACTGCTTCGCCATCGCGAAGCGGCAAGTCGAGTCGTCCGGATACGCTGCATGCTTCCGCCACAGCGTTGAGAATCATGCACGCGGCGATCTGCTCTTCCTCGTGGCGGCGTCGTGCCTCCTTTTCAAGCTCCAGCGACCATCTCCAGGTGTGTGAGGCGGTTTGCAGCGCGACATGAATCCGATGCGGACCCCTTTTTGATCGATCCGTTGCCAAACTGGCCGTACATGCCACACCGGCGGCTTGCGTCTCGGCCGCTCCATGGCGCACGGCCCGTGCGAAGGCTGCCACGGCCATCGCCCTGGCCGTGCGATCGCAACAGAACCGCTCCGGTCGGCTGCCGAGCAGGTCGATCATCGGGCCGTCGGAATAGGGGACAATAACCTCCAGCACCGTCCGCGACCCGCCCGGCACTTCCAGCAATTCCGCAACCGCGCGACTGCCACCCGTCAGGACCAGAACGATCTGCCTAGGGGAAGTGTGGATTAGCGGTATGAGATCGGCGATATTCAAGAGCATGGAATTGTTGGGATCCTGTCCGAAATCCCACGGCAGGTGCTTTTTGCGACGTAATTGAACGGTTCGGCGGGAGTTTGTGGCTATCTCTGAAAAGGTGGTATGCAATAGTTTGTCGCGTAAGCCCCAGCTAGTGATTTTACGCGATTATTTAACCCTGAAGGGCGACCGAACCCCATTTTTCTCGCCGCTGACGGGTTTCTCAAATTGGCAACATCCAAGCTATCTTAACTTCCTCAATCACGATATGGGCAAAATTTTTTCCAATGCCCGCCCCCGCTCGGCGAATCATCCTTGTCGGACACTACAGTCCTTCCATTTCCCCATCCACCACCTTCCTCGGAGGCTCTCGATCATGATTAAAAAAACAATCATCACAAGCGCAATTGTAATTCTCGTCGGACTGCTTACGTTCGGCCGGAACACACTCGGCTACATCCGCACCTCAATGGGCTACGTCCACGATTCGGTGCAAAACAGCGTGCCGGTTGGATTTGAAATCGACCACGCCCGGCAGATGGTTCAAGACTTGGCACCGGAAGTTCGTAAGAACATGCATGTGATTGCCAAAGAAGAAGTCGAAGTCCAGCGGCTCGACGAGCAGATTGCCAACGCCGAAGCCAAGTTGGCCAAGGAGAAGGACCAAATCCTCCGGCTAAAGACCGATTTGGCGGCGGTGAAGAGCAGCTATCAGTATGGTGGCCGCAGCTTCACATCGGATGAGGTCAAATCCGATCTGGCGAATCGCTTTGACCGCTTCAAGACTTCCGAAGCTACGGTGGCCAGCCTGAAGCAGATACATCAGGCACGCGAAAGGAGCTTGTCCGCTGCCCGGCAGAAGCTAGAGGGCATGTTGGCTCAGAAACGGCAATTGCAGGTCGAGGTCGAGAACCTTGAGGCCCGCAATCAGATGGTCGCTGCCGCCCAGACAACGAGCAGCTACCAGTTCGACGATAGCCAGTTGGGCCATGTGAAGGAACTGGTATCGAACTTGAAGACGCGGCTGGAAGTTTCCGAAAAGCTGGTCAATGCGGAGAGCGAATTCCAGGGCGAGATTCCCTTGGATAAGGCCGCCCCGCAGAATATCCTGGAGCAGGTCGGCGATTACTTCGGCGAGAAGCATCCGGACGCGAAGGCGGTGGTGATTGCGGAGAAGAAGTGAGGGGAAGGGCTTGGGTCTTAGGACCGGAAAGAGCGAATGCCCTCACCCCCTGCCCCTCTCCCGTTTACGGGAGAAGGGGAGTCGTACCCAAGACCTAAGTCCTCTTCTACCCATGTCCTGCGTTTCCAGCTATCATGCAAACAGTTGCTCAACCCCATCAAGGACTCGCGGCCATGCCCTTTGGCGATGCCCAGCCGGCAAACTCGTTCATGCTGTGGATCGACTCGGTCGGCGGTTATTGGGTATGCCTGGCCGATGAGGTCATCATCGGCCAACCGGGCGACCGGGAGCGAGTGGGCGATAAGGCTGTTGCGGATGTGCCGCTGCTGGCCGATATTTCGGCCCGTCATGCACGCATCCGCCGCGACGGTGAAGGCTATGTGATCGATGCGTTGCGAGAAGTGCGCGTTGCAGGACGAAGGGCGGAGCAGAGTATGCCGCTGGCCGATGGCAACCAGATCGAATTGGGGGCGGCGGTGAAGATGCAGTTCCGCCGTCCGCACCCGCTGAGCATGTCGGCCCGGCTGGAGTTCGTCAGCCACCATCGGACGCAACCCGCTTCCGACGGCGTGTTGCTGCTGGCCGATTCGTGTGTCTTGGGGCCTAAATCGCACAGCCACATTGTCTGCGGCAACTGGCGGCGGGAGGTCATCCTTTTTCGATACGAAGACAGCTTGTTTTGCCATGCTGCCGGTTATTTTGAAATTGACGGCGTGGCCTGTAAAAATCGAAGTCGGCTGCAAACGAATTCCCAGGTTCGCGGCGAAGGTTTTGCGTTCAGCTTGGAGAGCATTTAACCCTCGTTCCCACGCTCCGCATCGTGAAATTCCTTCGCAGCCGCGACGCAGAGCGTCGGAATGAGGGAAAAAATCGATTAGAATAAGGCTATGTACCCCATGACCGCACAACTAGCCATTTCCAACGGAGGGCCTATCGTGGAAGACCGATTGCGCGATACGACCGATCACGGTATCGAGCCGCCGAAGACGCCCACCGTGCGCAAGCCAAGTCCGTTTCGC
>JANXOJ010000563.1 GCA_025353625.1 Planctomycetota bacterium
TGGCAGATTTGGATTTGCCTACTTGGCAAGGAATTGCGATCGGTTCGTTTCGCGAATCGTCGATCACGAATTAAGTTCCCGCAGGAATGGTAACTAGCAACACCTGACGACTTTGCATTTGAAAGTTCGGTCGCGAAATACTCGCACGCCCCAACTCATCGCGCGGAGCAAGATGAATACGTTATTCCCCCAGCCCCAGCCGCTCGCGACGGTACTTGCCGCTTTGAACGCGCTCGACCCAACGAGGGTTATCGAGATACCATTGCACGGTGCGGCGAATGCCCGCCTCAAAATTGTGTTCCGGCCGCCAGCCCAATTCGCGGAGGATTTTGCCGGCGTCGATGGCGTAACGACGGTCGTGTCCGGGGCGGTCTTTGACGTAGGTGATCAGCGACGTACAGGGCGCGTGAGCAAGGCCGGGCCGCAATTCATCGACCAGGGCACAGACGCGATGGATGATTTCCAGATTTGGCCGCTCGCAGTTGCCGCCGATGTTGTAGGTCTCGCCGGGCGTGCCTTTGGTCAACACGCACCACAACGCCCGACAGTGGTCCTCGACGAAGAGCCAGTCGCGAACGTTCATACCATCGCCGTAGACCGGCAGCTTCTTTCCCTCCGCCGCGTTAAGAATCATCAACGGGATCAATTTCTCGGGAAACTGATACGGCCCGTAGTTGTTCGAGCAGTTCGTCACCAGGACCGGCAAGCCGTAGGTATGTTGGTAGGCTCGGGCGAGGTGATCGGCAGAAGCTTTGGAAGCGGAGTACGGTGAACTGGGATCGTAAGGCGTCGTTTCCATGAAGAGGCCGGTGGCTCCCAGCGAGCCGTAGACTTCGTCGGTGGAGACGTGGAGGAAGCGGAATGCACTTTTTTGCGGTTCGGGCAGTTTGGCCCAATAGCGCATTGCCGCATCGAGCATGTGAAACGTGCCCAGCACATTGGTGACGATAAACTGCTCCGGGCTGTCAATGGATCGATCGACGTGCGATTCGGCGGCAAAGTGAACGACCGACGTTGGCCGGTGATCGGCAAACGCTTTATCGACGGTAGCACGGTCGGTGATATCGCCCTGAACGAACGCATGGGCGGGACTCTTCATGACCGGTTCGAGCGAATCGAGATTGCCGGCGTAGGTTAAGGAGTCCAAGTTGACGATTCGCGCCGAGCCCTCGGAAACGAAGGTTCGTACGAAGCAACTGCCGATGAATCCGGCACCGCCGGTTACGAGGATGTTTTGCATGGCACGATAATGGATTGGGGAAAATTGGATATTGCTACTGGTTGCCACGGAGGACCGTGGGAGCCAGTTATTTGTTCGCCACGAGATCGTTCAAATACTGCCCGTAGGCATTTTTCTGCGTTTTCGCAAGCTTCAGGAGGGCCTCGTTATCGATGAAACCTTTGATCCAGGCGACTTCTTCCAAGCAGGCAATCTTGAGTCCCTGCCGCTCTTCGATCATCTGCACGAAGTTCGAGGCTTGCAGAAGCGATTCGTGCGTGCCGGTATCGAGCCAGGCGAAACCGCGACCGAGAATTTCGACCTGCAATTGCCCGCGTTCCATGTAGACGCGATTGACGTCGGTAATTTCCAGTTCGCCGCGCGGCGACGGCTTCAAGTTGGCCGCAATGTCAACGACCTGATTGTCGTAGAAATAAAGCCCGGTGACCGCATAGGACGACTTCGGCTCCTTGGGCTTCTCGGCCAGCGACACGGCTTTGCCGCCGGCATCGATTTCCACCACTCCATAGCGTTCGGGATCCTTGACGACATAGGCAAACACGGTCGCCCCCGATGTTTGTAAAGATGTCTGCTCCAACGTTTTGCTAAACGATTGGCCGTAAAAGATGTTGTCGCCCAGGATCAGCGTCACTGGGTCGTTGCCGATGAAATCGCGACCGAGGATGAATGCTTGAGCAAGCCCATCGGGCCGCGGCTGGATGCAATACTTGATCGAAATCCCCACTTGGCTGCCGTCGCCCAACAATCGCTCGTACATGCCGATGTCCTCGGGGGTCGAAATCAGCAGGATATCGCGAATGCCCGCTAGGATCAGCGTCGAGAGCGGGTAATAAATCATCGGTTTGTCGTAAATCGGCAGCAATTGCTTGCTGATCGCGCGGG
>JANXOJ010000565.1 GCA_025353625.1 Planctomycetota bacterium
CACTCCGACCCTCACCCGATTCTGGCGAAACCGCCCCCAACGCCTGACCGGTTCCCGCTCGTACAAATCCGCCGCCAGCTAAAATAACAAAGTGCAAGGTGCGCCCCAAGGGGAACCAATACCCTTTTCCAATCCGCGAAATAGACTTGATTGGTTCCGGCGTTATATTCGCCAACTTGTGGAGCCTTCTAACTTGTGCTTCGTCCAAGCCAAAAGTTCGCGTGAATTCGCTTAAATTCGTCTGGCAACCCCGGTCTATACGAATCGGCCCGCCCGAAAACTAAGCGTTGACAAAGAACAAGGACAATAACCACGAAAGGCACGAAGATCACGAAAGAATGAAAAATGAAATGAGATGGCTTGAAATTCCATGGAGGTCTTAATTTCCCTCGCCTTCATTTCCCTATCCCTCTTTATTCCTATCCTTCGTTTTCGTGATTTTAGTGTTTTTCGTGGTTCAAAACAAAATCCATGAAAAAGCTCACCGCCTGAGGCGACCACGCGCTCCGTAGATAATTACCTGGAAAGATTATGAACCACGAAAGGCACGAAGATCACGAAAGAATGAAAAAAGAGATGGCTTGAAGTTTCATGGAGGTCTTAATTTCCCTGGTGCTTCGTCCAAGCCAAAAGTTCACGTGAATTCGCTTAAATTCGTCTGGCATCCCCGGTCTATACGAATCGGCCCACCCCAAAAATAAGTTTTGACAAAACACTCGGTTGAACGGACTCGGATATTCACCCCCATATTTTATAAAAAGGGCCTGAAAAATGCTTTACAATCGCTATGGAATCCTCTTCGTGGGGGCATGTGTCGCATTGATAGCGGTCGCCGGTGGGGCAGGTTACTTCCTCGTCTACCCGCTCTTGCCGGACCCGACGGTTGCAAGTCGCGAGCAGTTGCTGCGCTGGGTGGTTTTGCGGGATTTGAGCCAGGAGACGTTTGGGACGCGGCAAGCACTGGTCCGCCGCCTCGATGTGGAGTTCGACCAAGCACCCGATCTTGCCGGGCCGGCCAAGGGCTTGACCGATTCGCAATCGACGCGACTGCGGGAAAATATCGCGATCCTCGTGGAGCCGTGGTTTGTCGACAAAGTTGAGCACTTTGCTCAGTTGCCGCAGAAAGAACGGCTCGGCTATGTCGATCACTTTCTCGATCGCCTGGAACAGTGGCGCAAGTTGAGTGCCGCCTGCGCAAAATCGCAATTGGCGAAGGGCCAAACAAGTATGGCCGATTTGGGGGTGTCGCTGTTCGATCGGGTCAAAGCGAGCAGCCAGCGGGCAGAAGGTGAAAAACGCAAGCAGATGAGCGCCTTCCTGGTGGCCGTCGAGACTCGATGGCTATGGCGACAGATGCCATCGCTGCCGTTTTTTGGGAAAGCACAACCGGGACAATGAACCCGATTCCGTTTCTTGTTTGCGTCCCTGCGCGATCTCCAAATGAGGTTTTGGGTATCAAGCCAAGGCGCGGAGCGCAAAGAAAACGGCGAAAATCGGTTACCGCGGTTTCCGGCGGATATTTGCCGGTGCCCTTTCAAGATTGAGCCTGCCGTCGGAATACCAATCGCGCATTCCTTGCCGCACGTGCGAAGCCAGGACATCCAGTTTCTCGCGAGTTCCCGGCGTTTCATCCGAAGCTTCAAATTCGGCAACATCGACGGAATGAGGCTCGAAATCCCACAGACCGAGTTTTACGGCCTCCAGAATGGAATTTTGCATAATTGCGTCCTTTTTTCGCGCGGATGGCGTTCTGCGCCCAAACTGTTGCGATCCATTGCACCCAAGAATCGACGGCTCTGCAATAAAACACCGAGTATCGCAGATTGCTCGGGCCTGTCAAGCAAACGAACAAAAAATCGGCGTCAAACAATTCCGGTTAATCTGGCAAAAGCGAGTGCGAAAGGGTAGACTCTTCCTATCGCACCAAAGAACTCATCTTTGCCGTGACATGGAAGGACAGCGTGAACTACGAAAGCATTACCACGGACGCCCAGTTGCAGGAATTTTGCCAAGGATTGGCGGCATGTAGCTGGATCGCATTCGATACGGAGTTCGTCTCCGAAAACAGCTATCGCCCCGAGTTGTGCCTGATTCAGGTCAACACCGGCGAAAGGTTGGCCGTCATCGATGCGTTGGAGGTTCACGACCTGCGGCCCTTTTGGCGAGCGATTATCGACGGCTCGCACGAAACGATCGTCCACGCAGGCCGCAGTGAAATGGACTTTTGCCTGCTCGCCGTCGATCGATTGCCCAAGCGGCTTTTCGACGTGCAGATCGCCGCCGGGCTGATCGGAATCGAGTTTCCCGCCGGCTACGGCACGTTGGTTTCCAAGGTGCTGGGCGAATCTTCGCAAAAGGCGGAAACGCGCACCGATTGGCGGAAGCGGCCCCTCTCGAAACGGCAACTCGACTATGCCATCCAGGACGTTTATTACCTGGGGCTGATCCGCGACCGCATCTTCAGTCAATTGGAAGAATTGGGGCGTCAATCGTGGATCAAGGAGGAAACCGATAGTTGGTGCGAAGATCTCCTCCGCGCCAACTCCAGCGAGCGTTGGCGGCGGGTCTCCGGCAACTCGGGCCTCGATCGACGCACCTTGGCCATCGTCCATGAGCTATGGAAGTGGCGCGAAGGCGAAGCCAGCCATCGCGACCAGCCCGCGCGGCGGGTCTTGCGCGATGATTTGATTGTCGAGCTTGCGAAACGTCAATCGGCCGACGTGAAGCGGATTCGCGCCGTCCGCGGGATGGAGCGCGGCGACTTGGCCCGGAAGATTGGCGATATCGCAAGTTGTATACAACGTGCGTTGTCCCTGCCCGACGATCAATGTCCGCCGCGAGCCCCGCGCGAGCCGACGCCGCAACTTTCGGTGCTTGGGCAGTTCCTCTTTGCCGCCTTGAGCAGCATCTGCCGAAGCGCCCAACTGGCCCCAAATTTAGTCGGCGGCCCCAACGACCTCCGCGATTGGATTGCTTGGCGATTGGCTTCCACGGATCGACCGCGCCGCGTTCCCAAATTGGCCTGCGGCTGGCGAGCGGAGTTTGTCGGCCGCATATTCGACGATCTCTTGTCGGGCAAGACGAGCATCCGCATCGGCGACCCGGCGTCCGATTGTCCGCTGATTTTGGAGAGTTGAGTCGCTATGCGGCGATCGGGCCAACGCACGGTGAGCTTCTTCATGGATGTTGTTTTGAACCACGAAACACACTAAAAGCACGAAAAAGAGGGATAGGAAAAAGAGAGATAGGGAAGTTAATGCCTACATGGAACGTCAAGCCATCTCGTTTTCCATTCTTTCGTGATCTTCGTGCCTTTCGTGGTTCTTGTCCTGGTTCTTTGTCGAGACTTAGTTTTCGGGCGGGCCGATTCGTACAGACCGGGGTTGTCGGGCGAATTAAAGCGCATCCGCGAAGCGAGATAGGTTCGTTGCCGCTTATTGCCGAGCCTTGGAGGGCGAACTAAAATAGGAAGTTGCATCCGGTAAACGTATCGACCGAACTCGTAGGGACTAACCATGACTCGACCCAAAAATCTGGTGGTTGCCCAAAGCGGCGGCCCGACGCCCGTTATCAACAGCAGCTTGCAAGGCATTATCGAAGCGGCTCGCGATGTTGCCGCCATCGGCAAAGTCTATGGTGCCCGGCACGGCATTGAGGGCGTGCTCAAGGAAGAGCTTCTCGATCTTTCCGGACAGCATCGCGATGAAATAGGGCTGCTGCGCTTCACGCCGGCGGCCGGATCGATCGGCACTTGCCGCTACAAATTGAAGAAGGGGCAGGACGAAGATTTTCAGCGCGTGCTAGATGTCTTTTGTGCCCACGATGTCGGCTACTTCATGTACATCGGCGGCAACGACTCGATGGACACGGCCAACAAGGTTGCTCGGTTGGCGCGCGAGCGAGGGCTGGACCTCGTCGGCATCGGCGTGCCCAAGACGATCGACAACGATGTTGGCGACAGTCAATTCAAGCTGATCGATCACACGCCCGGCTACGGTTCCGTCGCCCGCTATTGGATGCACGCCGTGCAAAACGCCAACGAGGAGAACAGCGGCTCGTGCCCTGCCGACCCCGTGCTGGTGCTTCAGGCGATGGGCCGCAAAATCGGCTACATCCCGGCCGCCGCGCGGTTGGCCGACCCGCATCGCGAGATGCCGTTGCAGATATACCTAGCGGAAAGCCCCTGTTCGCCGGAACAATTGACCGACCAAGTGAACGACCAGTTGCGGCGTTCCGGTCGCTGCATCGTGGTGCTGAGCGAAGGGTTCGACGTCGGCGATGTTGGCCGCGTACAAGACGCCTTCGGGCATACGTCGTTCGGTTCCAGCAAGTTGACGGTGGCGCAGATCGTGGTCAACTATCTGAATGAAGTAGGGCTAGTCGCCAAGGGTGCCGCGCGCGGCAACGTCCCCGGCACCGATCAGCGGCATTCGATGGCCTATGCCTCATCGGTCGATCTCGACGAAGCCTACGCCCTGGGGCAGACCGCGTTGCACCTCGCGGCGACAGGCCAAAACGGCAACATGGCCACGATCCTCCGCAATCCGGGTAGCGTCTATTCCGTTCGTTACGATAA
This sequence comes from Planctomycetota bacterium, assembly GCA_025353625.1. Lineage (GTDB taxonomy): Bacteria > Planctomycetota > Planctomycetia > Pirellulales > Thermoguttaceae > JANXQG01. Next base: position 4,577 of record JANXOJ010000565.1, read on the forward strand.
AGTTCCACTCCCCGACGTGGCCAATAGTGAAAGAACGTTCCCATCCGCGTGGATCGCTCCCAACGGCAACGACGTAACCGACGATTTCGTGCGCTACGCCCGCCCGCTGGTCGGCAACGACATGGTCGGTCTGCCGATGATCGACGGCCGTCAAAGGTTGACGCGATTCGCACGGCTTTATGCCGAAAAGAAGCTGCCGGCGTACGTGCCGCAGGGGGATCGGAAGTAAGATGTTTGTGGTGCGGACGTCGCGCCTGCACCACAAAAAACTGGACTTTGCAGTTCTCCTGTGGCCTACTGCCACTGGCAAGGCGGAAAACAATTGATTAACATTGAGGTACAGCAAGAGGCGGTCGTCGGCATTACCTGGGTGTAGGAGGTGGTCCGGGCTTTGCAGATGCAGTTTGGTCGCAGTCAATCCGCGCGGCACCCGCCTCGCGTGGAATTCATTGGATGAGGGAGGTCTACCCTGAATACGAATAAATGCACGATTTGCTTCTCGACCGTGGCGATGTTGGTTGTCCTGCGGCTGGCCCTGGGATGGCACTTCCTCTATGAAGGGATGTGGAAGATCGCCCACGCGGACTCGTTCGTCGGAGAGACCGAGGGGTTCCTCTCGGCAGCTCGAGGGCCGTTTGCCGGCTACATCAATCGCCTCGTGCCGGATATCGACGGGCACCAGCGGCTGGAAGCCAACCTCAACGAAAAGAGCGAGTCGCAAGACGCCAACGGCAAGACGATGGAGATTCCCAAGCTGGCAAAGTCGTGGGATTTGCTGCGGAAGAAGTTCACCGTTTACTACTGCCCTCAATCCGACAGCGACGAGCAAAAGGCATTGGGGCAAGCAGCGGCAAAGGTCTACGATCGTCACGTCGAAGGTCTCAATAAATTCATTAAAGAAAACGGCGACAAGATCAAGGCCCACTTCGAGTCGCTCTCTCGCTTCGAGGCAGCTAGGAAGACCGACCCCAGCACGGCCTTCTTGACGCAGCGACGCTGGGACGAGCAGCAAGACCTTCGCAAGGAGGCCAAGGCGTGGTGCGCCGATTTGGATTCGCGAGAAAATGCGCTGAAGAGTGAACTGCTTTCCCTGCTTGTGAAACCGCAAGCTTCCGTGGAGGATAAGGCGAAAGCACCCTCGACCGCCGATTTCAGCACGCTGGCAAAGGGACGTCCCGAATTGGGACCGTTCACGCCAAGTTCAAATCCCCTGGACTGGAAGCGAACGCAGCAAATGGCGTTCGCGCTCACTTGGACTCTCTTCGGCGTCGGCTTGTGCCTGATGCTGGGGCTGTTTACGCGCCCGGCGGCGATCGTCGGGGCCTGCTTCCTGGTCTTCGTGCTGCTGAGTCAACCGGCCTACCCCGGCGTCTTTCCCATCGATCCGCCGCAGTTGGGCCATGCGTGGCTGGTCAACAAAGACTTTATCGAGTTGACCGCCCTGCTGGTGATTTCGACTACCGCCGTTGGCACTTGGGGCGGGCTCGATTTCTTCCTGCATAATTGCATCTTTGCTTCGTGCCGTTGCAAAAACGCCAACAAATAATCGACAAAGGATGACAGCGATGAACAATTCCAACGAGGTCACACGTCGCGACTTCATCAAGACAGGCGTGGCCGCCGGAGCCGTGGCCGGCGTCGGTCTGGGCGGCTTCTGCTTCGGCTACAACTCCGCGATGGGCTCGCCCGTTCGAGTCGGCGTGATCGGCACCGGCGACGAAGGAAGCGTGCTGATCGGTGCGCTGAACCCGAGCTTTGTCGACGTCAAAGCCATTGCCGACATTCGGCCCTTCAACCAATTCCGCGCCTTTAACGGCGATTTCGGCGTGCCCGTTCGTCCCGGGCTGATGTCGGTCTACGGCTGGAAGACCGAGACCGAGGCTCGGCGGCACGTAAAAGTCTACGGGCCGTATGAGGAACTGCTGGAGAACGCCCACAAGGACGGCCTTGAAGCGATCATCATTGCCACGCCGCTGCACTTGCACGCCCCCATCGCCATCGCCGCCTTAAATCGCGGGCTACATGTGATTACCGAAAAGCTCATGGGCCAGACGGTTCACGAATGCAAAGAGATGGCCCGCGTTGCCGATAGGCAGAAGCTTTACTTGGCGATTGGCCACCAGCGGCACTACAACCTCCTCTATTGGCAGGCAAAGGACAAAATTCAGCGCGGAGTGCTGGGCGAAATCCATTCGATTCGGGCGCAGTGGCACCGCAATAATCTTCCCCCGCCGTTAAGCGACAGTTGGAAGATGCCGCTGCCTCCCGGGGCCAAGGACGAACCGAAAATGAAGAGCCTTACGAAAGACCTGGAGGGGGCGAGGAAAAAGCTCTCCGAGTCGTACGGCAAAGAGGCGGAAGGCTGGCTGAAGAAAATTGCCCAGACCGAGGCGCAGATATCGGACATTGTGTTGAACGATGCCAAGTCGGGGGGCAAGACGGCCGAGGCATTGGGCTACAAGGGCAAGCAGGTCAAAGACGCCGGTGGAAAGGTCATTTACGAATGTACGCCGCTGGAAGAACTGCTGCGTTGGCGGCTTTGGGACCGCACCGGTGCCGGCATGATGGCCGAACTGGGCAGTCACCAACTGGATGCCGCGAGCATTTTCGTATCGGCGATGTACAAAGAACCCGACGTTCACGCTCATCCGCTCCGCGTGGTGGCCTCGGCGAATCGGCCCATCTTCGGACCCGATCGCGACATTGAAGACCACGTTTTCTGCGTCATCGAGTTCCCCACGCCGGACTACGTCCACGACGATCCCAAGACGCACCGTAAGAAAGTGGCGGTGCAATACGCCTCAATCAACGGCAACGGCTATCTGGGCTACGGCGAACTGGTCTATGGAACCAAAGGTACGCTGGCTCTGGAGAAAGAGACCGAATTGAAAATCCTCACCGGTTCCGGCGACGAGGGCGACGGCGAGACTTCGCTCAAGCTCTCCGGCGGCGGAGGCGGCCCCACGCTCGATACGCAATCGAGCGGGCCAGCAAAGAAGGCAGCAACCGGCCCCGGCGCGGCACCCGTCAGCAAAGGATATGCCGAAGAGCTTGAGCATTGGGCGTGGTGCATCCGCCATCAAGCACCTGAGAACAAGCCGCGCTGCCATCCCCGCGTCGCCTTGGGCGATGCCGTGATCGCATTGACGACAAACATGGCTGCCGAGCAAGGTCGCCCCATCAAGTTCGACCCGGCATGGTTCGATCCAGACAAGGACGAAACGCCGGAAGGAATCGCCCCAGATATCAAGCGTTACAGTTAAGTGCGTCGGGCTCTCAGCCCGACGTACCGCATCCGTCGGGCTAGAAAGCTTGACGTAGAGGAGAAATTCAATGTACTTGCATACCGCCGACAAAGCCCTTGGCGCCGACAATTTCCATAGCGCCATTGGCAGCAAGTTGATCCGTCGCGACCTCGTGCAGCAAGCTTTGCGTCAGGGCCTTTCGCCGAAGAAGGGCCTCTGTGCGTTTGTTTTCAAATATGAAAAGTCGCTGGAAAAACCGCTCGCGGTCGGCGTCATCGGCACCGGCTCGCAAGGCCTACGCTTGCTCAACGCCGTGAACCCGGCCTACATCAGCGTCAAGGCGATTGCCGACACAATAACCGACGTGAACGCCACGATCACCGCAATCGGCGTGGCGGACAAGAAACAGCAAACGCCCACCGGCGGGGTGGCAGAGGACAAGGCCGCGGTGCGCAGCGAATTTGAAGATCAGATTGTGCTGGTGGCCGATCAGTTGGCATCGCTGGGCGCGAAGCTGAACGACGCCACTCTGGAGACGCAAGCGCA
>JANXOJ010000594.1 GCA_025353625.1 Planctomycetota bacterium
CACTCCCGTCCGAAGGGAGAGGGGAGATTCCGTCCTTATGCGACCTTGGAAAAGACTTCTGCCGGTTTGACGCGGCAGGCGAACCACGCCGGGACGATGCTGCCTAACAATGCCGCCGCGACCCCCACGCTCGCACCCCAAAACATGGCGTCGACGGGAATGAGAAAGCGATCGAAGAAAGCGACGGGGAACTTCAGTCCGCCCATTTGATAATTGATGAACGCAAAGGTCAGTCCGGCACTGCTGAAGCCGGCGACGAGGCCCAGAAAGACCGACTCGCCCAGCACGAGGACCAAAACGTGGCGGGGGGTGAAGCCGAGAACCTTCATCACGGCGATCTCATTTCGGCGTTCGCGGACGCTGATGCTAATGGCGTTGGCGATCACCAGGATCAGCGTGAAGACGCAGGCCGGCACCAACATCCAGCGCATCCCCCAGAGCAAATCGCGATACGCTTCGAGAAACGATCCAATGCCGGAAGAGGCCGTCTCGCACTTGACCGCCGGGTTGCTGTAATAGGGCGACTGCGCGATCTGTTCGGCAACTTTGTTGTACGCCTCCTTGCTGGGCAGTTTCAGCCAGACGAGGCTCAAGTTGCGATCGGCCAAAGGATGGTCGCGGCCCGCGTGCGCGCCTTTATAGGCGTCGAACGCGGCAATGTAATAGTCGCGATTGAAGGCCGCGAAGTTGTCGTATCGGCCCGCCGGAAAAACGCCGACGATTTCAAACTCGAGATCGATGCCAATAAAGTTGCCGATGCCGGTCAGCTTGATCTTGCGACCGATGGCGTCGCGCAACGTGGCATCCTGGCTGTTGCCGATGAGCTTATTGAGGTTTTCGAGGTGATTCCGCCCGAGGATCATGCCGTCGCGTTTGCCGTTGAGGCGTTCGACGGAGTGCTGTAGTTCATCGGCTTGCGATTTCGGCAAGGTGTCGAGTCCATCCATCATCGTCGGCAGCTTATTGGGGTCGCAAGCAAGGCCGAAGACGTTGGTTTGCATGGAGGGATTTTTGGGGTCGAGCGTTCCCAAAAAGAACTGCCAGGTCATCGAATCCATGGGGCGAACATCTTCCGGATGATCCTTTCTCGCGCCCCCTTCCGCGAGCGATGTCGCGTAGCTGTACGGCATGCGGCTGGGGATCGACCAACGCTCGGTGACGATGGCCTTAAAGTCCTTACTCTTCTCTTCCGTAGCTTTGTCGATGAAGTGCAAGATCGACCAGACCAGCGTAACCACCAGCACCAGCACCATCGTGCCCAACGCGGTGAGGATGGAACGCAAGAGGTTGCGGCCAACGTTCTTGACGATCAACAATAAAAATTTCATGGCAAACGTCGTTTCAATCGTAAGGTGGTGTCGAGCGTTCCTGTGCCGTGGCATCCGAACGCAAAGCCCCACCATTCTTGGTGATTCTATCTGGTGGGTCTGTGCTGCGCTCGACACCACCCTCCTCGTTAGGCCGTGACGGCCTGCTCGACGAGTTGGCCTTTTTCCAGGTGCAAGATGCGGTCGGCACGTCGAGCGGCCCGTGGATCGTGCGTGACCATGAGGATGGTCTTCTTCAGCGATTTGGCGACTTCCACCAACAGGTCGAGAATTTCTTCGGCGCTCTTGGCATCGAGATCGCCCGTCGGCTCGTCGGCCACGATCAAGACGGGGTCGGTAACCAGCGCACGCGCGATGCCGACGCGCTGCTGCTGCCCGCCGGAGAGTTGCCCCGGCCGATGGCGCACGCGATCCGAAAGCCCGACGAGGTCCAGCACGTTCATAACTTGCTCCCTTCGCTTTGCAGCCGAAAGCCCGAGCAACAACAGCGGAAGTTCGACGTTCTCATAGGCCGAAAGCACCGGCAGTAAATGATAGAACTGGAAGATGAATCCGACGTGCCGGGTACGCCAATGGGCGAGGCGGCTTTCGGACATGGCCGAGATTTTTTCGTTCTCGATCCAGACCTCGCCTTCGCTGGGCGAATCGATGCCGGCAATGAGGTTCAAGAGCGTCGTCTTACCCGATCCGCTCGGCCCCATCAGACCCAGGAATTCGCCTTCCGGCACATCGAGCGTGAGGTCTTGCAAAACATCGACGCGCTCGCTGCCGCGGCGGAAGTATTTATGAACGTGAGAAACGCGAACGATCGAGTTAGAAGATTGATTCATGGAGTGGGTAGGTTCTCCCCCCTCCCGCGACCAAGCTTACGTGGTGCATGCGGAGTGGGGATGGGGGTGATGGCATTTGAAGCCTTGCGCGATATCGGTACTATTTGTCTTTTTGGAGTTGCGTTGTCGGAACTGCGCCCTGCTTGTTTCGGCCAGCGTTCTCGCTTGCAACCGGGAGTGAGGGCGGTTTGGGTGCGTCTTTTACCTCGTTCAAAAATGCCACCATTGCAATCATATCCGGCTTGAGGTAAACCCCTTCTTCATCTTGCGGCACCGTCACTTTCACGCGCACGGGGATGGCCGCCTTGCTGCGATCGGCCACCGGCATCAGCCGCGAGACAACGCCTTCATAAATGCGATTGGGATAAGCCTCGGTACGGACCTTGCACTTTTGGCCGGTCGAGACCTTGCTGATATCGCGTTCTTCAATCGTCAACTCGACTTCCAGATCGGAGAGGTCCGCCAGATCGCAAAGACTGAACGAACCGTTCATCGCGATCGGGTTTACGAGGTTGCCTTCCTCGGCGTTCTTTTTCAAGATCGTACCGTTGATGGGAGCGCGAATGGTGCAATTATCGAGCCGCCATTGGGCCTTGGCCAGATCGGCCTGGGCTACTTTGACCTCGGCTTGCGCCGCGGCCAGCCGCTTGCCGCGCGAGCTATCCATTAACCCCAGCGCGAACTCCAAGGAGCGGACGTGCTGCTCCTCGGCGCGGAACTTGCTCTCGGCCAATTCGTATTCCAATTGCGAAAGGGCCTTCTGCTTGAAGTACAACTCGCGGCTGCGCTCAAAGTCGGCTTTCAACTGTGCGAACTCAGCCTTGGATCGGGCAAGCTCCGCCGTGGCCTGTCCGATCTCTTGGGGACGGCTCGTTTCGATCTCACCGAGCCGCTGTCGAGCGGCTTCCAGCGTCGATTCGACGTGTTCCAAATCGGCCCGGTAGTCGATGTCCTCGACCTGGGCCAGCACATCGCCCTTCTTTACCCGCCGCCCTTCCAAAATAAACAGCTTGGTAATCATCCCGCTCACCTTGGGACTGACAAGAATCCTTTGAACGGGCATGATATAGCCCTTGGAATCGAGAGCGATATTGCCCGACGAGGCGGTCGGCGTAGCGGACGCCTTGCCGGTGCCTTCATCCGGCGAAGCGGCCGTTTGAGGTTCCGCCGGACCGCGCTGAAGCAAGAGATAAATCAAAACCACCACCACGACGGCCAAGAGGGCCGCAACGGTCCAGGCCAGTTTTGATCCGCCGCCGCGCGAAACTTTATCTTGCGACAAACGCAACGACAACACGCGCTTGCGCAGCGCGGAATCGGGGCCATCGGTTGAATCCGAGCTGTTGTGCATGGCGGAAGGCGACGAATGAACGCTCACGTTGGATACAATTTACCGTAAGTTTGAGCCAATCACGCAGGAGCGGCATTACGCTGCCTCTACTTCTTCTTTCGCTGTATTTTACCCGCTGGATGCGGTAGCGACAATGTTGGTATTACGGAATCTTGGTGGGGTCGACCGCCTCGTGTCCATTGCGCGTGGCCATGTTTTGATGAACCGTTCCATCGATGCCCCAGCCGATCAATTTGACGTGCCCATCGCCCCAAGCCGCATGCCAACCGGCGGAGTGGGAACTGCCGAATATCTTGGCCGGGTTCGGCGGCGGGATGTTGGTCTTCACGCGGTCCATACTCGGCAGATACGTTGTGCTTCCCCAGCGAACCAAGCTCACATCATCGCCCGAATAGGCACTCATAAGGTCGCCGGTGTCATTGTTGCCCGAAGCATCGACGCCGATCGTGTAGTTCTCGGGGGACATGTACTTCTCGCCCATCAAATAGGTATTCGACATTCCATCGGCGACGTGTGCCGGCGAGACTTCACTACGAACGCATGCGATGCCGTTGAAGTTCGTTAAATCGGGCCATTTATTATTATACGCCTGTATGGTTGCCGGCTTGCTATCCGCAGGCCCCTTGCCGTGCGCCACATAGACGGAGCCGCCATTGATGACGTAATCCGTGCGCAAGGCCTTCGTGAGATTGTCCGTATCGATCGGCGTCGATGAGATGGGATAGGCCAAACTCGCACGGCGCGTTGGGCAATTAAGAAACGGCAGAGCGGTTTCCACCCGCTTCTTGCTCGCGACGGTCGTATCTTTCTTACTTGCGGCACCAGAACCCAGATCGTGCAAGGCGTCGTTGTCGCAATAGGGCAACAACTGGTAAATCCACCCGCCCGGCTGACTCAAACCGACTCCCAAATCGGGATTGCCGACCCAATTGCTGCCCCAGCCGCCACTGGGAAAAACATTCAGTTTGGCAATATGGCTCAGACAGGCCGTACTCAACTGTTTCAGATTGTTTTCGCAGGTCGCGCGGCGGCCGGCCTCGCGAGCCGCTTGCACGGCAGGCAATAGCAGCCCTATCAGCACGCCGATGATGGTGATTACAACGAGAAGTTCTACAAGCGTAAAGCCGCGACTCGGACGATTCATTTCTGCACCTCTAGCTTTTGGCGGTAAGCTGCCCCCCGCACAGGATCCTGGCCACGTTCATGCTACCCCATTTCGTTCCGGTTGGCAAGCTTGACGGCACGCGGCACAGGAGAACTGCATAGTCCGTTGGAGTCCCGGCTTTAGCCGGCTGGTAGCACAATTTCGCCGCCTAAACGCGGAACTCCAACAGGCAGCCGGCAACTTTGCAGTTGTCCTAACGACGAGGCCCCTCGCGTTGCAATTCCGAAGCATTTCCGGGACAATGATTTTAGCCCTGGCCGCTATTCAATAAAATCTCGGAGCAACCTCTTCGTGTCCAGCCCCGCCGTGCAACCCATTTTGACCCTGCTAGCCTGCCCCGTCGGCGGCAACCCGACGCAATACGCGGTCGAAAAAGCTTTCGCCCACCACGGACTCGATTGGCGGTATCTGACGCTTGAGGTCACGCCCGACGACTTGCACGACGCCGTTCGGGGGATGCGGGCGATGGGGTTTCGCGGCGGCTCGGTGGCCGATCCGCATCGGCGGAGCATTTTACCGCTCTTGGACGGCAGCTCCGATACGGCCCACTTGCTGGGGAGGGTGAACCTGATCCTCGGTGAAGAAAAGCGGCTTGTGGGCGATAACACGGAAGGACGCGGGCTGGTGGAATCGCTCCGCCATGCGACCGATCCGGCGGGGAAGAAATGCTTGATCTTGGATGCCGGCGACTTCGCCCGTGCCGTGGCCGTGGAACTGGCTGCCTCAGGTGCTTCCGAGATTCGGTTTGTCGATCCGTCGATCGAGCGCGCGGCGGAGGCCGCCGGACTTCTAGCGGGCAAGTATCCCGCCACGGCAACGCCGCTATTGTGGGACCAAGATTTTCGCATCCCGGAAGATATCGATGTGGTCGTGCAAGCCGCGTCGCGTCTGATGCACGAGGCCCAACAGCATCCATCGATCGATTTGGCCAACTTGCGGCCGGAACTGATCATCGTCGATGTGGCCGTCGATCCAGAGGCCGCGTGGCTGCTTCATGCGGCGGCGGGGCGGGGCTGTCGCACCTTGGACGGCCTGAGCGTTTTGGTCGAGCAAGTTGCGGTCGATTTCCGCTTGTGGACTTTACTCGATCCCGATCGGCAACTGCTCCGCGAGTCGATCGAAGAGTTTTTGGAGTTGTAATGGCCAATAAACTTCGCGGGCTATTCATCACCGGCACCGATACCGGCGTCGGCAAGACCTACGTGGCGGCGCTTATCGCTCGGTCGCTCGTTGCATCGGGCCGACGCGTCGGCGTTTACAAGCCGGCGGCCAGCGGATGCGGCCTCGTCTGCGACGATGCCGTTGCCCTGTGGGAAGCGGCCGGTCGGCCCGGCGAATTGGAGCACGTTTGCCCGCAGCGGTTTGCCGCACCATTGGCCCCGCATCTGGCCGCTCGTGCGGAAGGGAAGCAACTCGACGGCAAATTACTTCGCACCGGCCTCGATTACTGGCGATCCCAAAGTGAAATTGTAGTCGTGGAAGGGGTCGGCGGGCTCATGTCGCCTTTGGGAGATAAGGAGTACGTCGCCGACGTGGCCTTGGAGTTCGGCTTTCCGATGGTTGTTGTTTCGCGCAACGTTCTCGGCACGATCAACGCCACACTGCAAACGCTCATCACGGCCTCCGTCTTTCGCGATGGGCTAACCGTTGCCGGCGTGGTGCTGAACAACCCGCAACCGCCATCGAGCGACGACGTAAGCATTGCCTCGAATCGCACGGAATTGGTCGCTCGCTGTGCGGCACCGGTTTTAGCGGAAGTGCCGTTTGGGGCAAACGACATGGATGCCGAGGTCGCTTGGTGGGCCTTGGCACAAATCGTTTAACCTGCGGATCGAATTCTTATTCTTGACTCGGTCAAAGAGGAATTAATTGTTGTTCCGCCGTCCCCGCCAGCACCGCGTCTATGGAACCGGCCGACTTAGCCCACGACCACGGCCACACCGGCTCGCTCCGTCACGCGGCTCTCGGCGCGACTCGTGTCGAGGTTCAATTGCATCTTCATCGACCAACGGCCGTCGCGGTCGCCGGTTACATACCAGTGCGGCTGCACGCACGTCGATTGATGCACCAACTCAAAGCCCGATTCGCTCTGGCTGACCGTTTCGACCGGGAAGGCCCAAAAATGGGTTGGCCGCGAGGTTTTTAGGCCAACGTCGATGCCCAGCCACTCATCGCAAAGGTTGAGGCCAAGGCACTCGCCCAGGTCAAGCTTGCTGCCAAGCTGGCCCAAACGATTGCCCTCGAGATCGTGGAAGTAGCGGTTATCCGCGCCCGACGGCAGGCCGGCAAAGTTCATCTCCACGGCAAAGTGCAACGGGCGATCCTGCGGTAGATTCTCCAGCAAGTAGGCGATTTCCAGCGTCGAACTACCGGCATCGAGTGTAAGGCCTTTGGTGATCTTAATCGGCACTCCGCAAGCCATGCCCTCGCGGACTAGCTGCACCTGGATGCGATCCGCGTTGCGGCGAATCTTGGCTTCATAGTGAGCGTGTGTGAAGTCGCTGCGGAGGGCTGCGGCCCCGGATGCCACGGCCGCAAGCGTCGTCTCGTTGTCGTAGAACAGGTCGAGAAGGCTCTTCCGCGGGTACTTGTCGTACTGAATGCGTTGGTCGAGGTCGGCCTGCTTGAAGACCACCCGGTCGTGGATACTGGCACAGTTCTCATTTTGCTGATTTGCACCGGCCAGCACCTTGCGATGATAGGCTTCCGGCTGACGCGCGAGTGTCGCTAGTAAGTTATGTTGGATTGCGCGGACGTCGAGTTCGCCCATCATGCCGCCGCGACTGGGGAGGATCAACGCCATCATCCGATCGTTTGCCAAGCAGACTTCCTGGCGGGCGTCAAAGTTATAGTCGTCGGCCGAGGCTTCCACCCACGTCTCGGGCCGATTCGCCAAGCGGTCGAGAATCTCGTCGGCGGCGATCAAGCAGCGATAAACGGCATTTCGCAGGTGCGGCAAATAAATGCCACCGAACGCTCCGTGCCAATGGCTGCAATTGCACTGGGATCGATAGAGCTGCGTGCGGGCCTCTTCGACGAGCGTGCCCGTTGCGCCGTCGTCGATGGCGTCTTGCAAGCGACGGCTGACCATCATCATGCGGCTATACATCTCGTCGGCCTCGGGGTACTTCAATTTGAAGTTCCGCCAGAATCCGCCGCCCACGAACTTTTTCAACGCAGCTAAGCGACCATCGTCGTGCATGTCGTGCGTGATCCGCTCGTACTCGACCAACTGCTCGGTCGGCAAGGCCCACTCCGTCATCTCGCGATAGCTACAATCGGGTAGGTAAATCTTTCCAACCGGTGCCACGTTATCGATTGCCTCGGAGGGCGTGGTGACTTGCAGCCAACTCTGATTGGCAACCAAGGCATCGAAGAACCGCACGAGCCAGCCGTCCTCATAGACGTGCTTCTTCGTATCGGGCCATGTGCCGAACTTTTCGCCGTCATCGCCAAATAGACATACGGAACCCGGTCGCTGCTCGGAAAGCCATGCCAAGTGGCCAATCGTCTCGTCGGGCGAGGCAAAGGGGATCGTATAGCGGAGCTTCTCGCTGCCGGGGAAGACGTTGAGAAGGCGGCCTTCGTCCTCGGTGATGAGGTAGCCTTGTAGTTGGGAATCGGTCAGGCCGGCCATCTTGAAGTGGAAGTCGTCGAGGATCGTATACTCGATGCCCGCATCGACGAGGTCGTGCGCAAAATTCTGTTCCCAAACGCGCTCGGGGGTCCAAATGCCGCGGACGGTGGTGCCGAGTCGCTTTTGAAGCCAGCGCGTGTAGCTGCGAATCTGTCCGACGCGGTCGCGGCTGGGGATCATCGCCAGGATCGGCTCGAAGAATGCCCCGCCGATGATCTCAATGCGGCCTTTTGCAGCCAGTTCGGCCAACCGATCAACGTACTCCGGATGGGCCACGTCGAGCCATTCCATCAACGAACCGCTGGTGTGCAAGGCGATCTTGAGCGATTCGTAGCGGCTGAAAACGTCGAGAAAAGGCAGGTAGCTGTCTTCGTAGGACTGCTGGAAAACGTGCTCGAAGTTGCCGATGGGCTGATGGTTATGGAGGGCAAGAATCAGGCGAATGGGATTGGGCATAATCGATCGAAGGAGCAGTAGGTCTATAATGGCGGTTCCCAGGCAGCTAGGACATTCTCGCTTATCGGCAAACGCAACCCAGGTTGTCCAGTTTAGCTGGGAGGTAAATGCGTATATTTCATTGATAGTGTGCAGCGGTCGAAGTGTCAAAGGGGGTTCGGTGTGGAAAAAGTCGGAAATGGTTCGTCTTTGCCGTGCGAATGCGGATTGTCTTTGGTCGTTAAGCCACGGTGAAGGTCATCTCGATCTTCGCGACCTCCGACGGCAGCAAGTCCATGTCGAAGTGCCCGATCACCATTTGCGGCGGGAACTCTTTGATGAAGCGCTCAGGCCAGTCGATCTTGCCAGTGGGATCGCCGTTCACGGTCATTTCGCCGTAGA
>JANXOJ010000597.1 GCA_025353625.1 Planctomycetota bacterium
TACATTCGTTCGCGGAGCTTCATCTCTTGCGTTTGGTCCGCAAATTGGCGGGATGATCAATTACGAATTAAAAAAAGAGGCGGAACTTCCTTCCGAAACCAACGAAACTGTTTGGGCGTTTGACTTGGGCAAAGGCTCCATCGGCGAGGCCGTGCGACGCGGCAATAAATTTCTGCACAAGGCCTCCCTGCTCATCCCAGCGGAATTTGCCGAAACCAAAACCGCCGAAGAGGATCACATTGGCCGGTCCCTCTTCGAGATAGTCGCGCTGCGTTGCCCCGCCGTACTTCGTCTTCGTCGCCGCCGAGCTATCGGCCATCCGCTTGTAGCTGTCGTATTCGCGCGGATAGTTTTCGCCCCATCGTGCCGGGTCCATTTCCATCTCGGCGATTGGTCGCAAAGGGATTTGTTGCGCCGCTTCCTCGCGGCGATGGAGGACCGACGCGGCCAATAGGCCGAGGCCAAAGGTCGCCGCTGCTGCCATCAGCATTAAGGCCCAACCTGCCCACGGATAGGAATTCTTGGGCAACGAGGCATTGGTAGAACCTTGGATCGGGGAAGATGTGCTCATTTTCAAAATCCTCTTGAAGTGTCTTATTTATTCGTTGGACGCGCCGGCCGCCCGCCAACTTCCGGCTGCTGATTCAACTGGCCAACGTCCGGCAGTCGCGGCTGAAAGACCGTTGGGGCTGCGGATAGGCTGCGGACGGCCCCGTGCGGCGTTTCGCGATGGCAGTCCCAACAGTGGCGATCGGAATCGGCTCCATGCGCCGCAATGGCGACCTCTTCGACAACGTGGCTGTGGCATCGCTGGCAATTCGATTGAACCACCGGCTTGGCACGATCGGAAAGTTTTATGACCTGCGGCTCCCACCGCATCGTGAAGACGGTCGCGTGCCATAGTCCGTCCTGTGCCTTGAAGGCCATCTTGTGGACCGGGTTGTCGTGCGGCACATGGCAGTCGTTGCAGGTGGCAACGCGGGCGTGACTGCTATGCTGCCAAGTAAGATATTGCGTCGTCATCACATGGCAGTTCATGCACGTTTCCGACTGATCGCTCAAATACGATGAAGCTCTCGATATATGAAAGACAAAGAAAGCCATGCCAAGCGTTACGCCGATCAGCACGAAGCACAGCATGCGCCAAGGCGGTGCTAGAAATCGCAATGCGATGAGCGATACGGCTAAAATCCGCAGTCGTGTCATGGCGTCTACTCGCAAGTTGAAAGCTGTCTATTGCATCTGGCGCTCCTCTATAATACGCGATTGTCGAATTCGTGTCTATAATACGCGAGTGTCGAATTCGTGGGAATGGGTAAAGCAATTGACGCGAATTGAATCAATTGTCGCTGTCGTATATGCAGAAACAATATGTTTACCATCAAAATCTGTGGAATAACTCGGCCCGTGGACGCAATCGCGTCGGCAGAACTTGGTGCCGATGCCATCGGGCTAAACTTCTATCCGAAAAGCGTGCGGTTTATCGGTATACCGACAGCGAAAGAGATCGTTGCCGTATTGCCTGTCGGCGTGATGAAGGTCGGGCTGTTCGTCAATGCGGAGCCGGCGGACGTCTGCCAAACGTTTGACGCATTGAATCTTGATTTAATTCAATTGCACGGCGACGAGCCGCCGGGGCTGCTCGCCGCACTTGGTGCCCGGCCCGTAATGAAGGCCTTTCGAGTAGCGGGAACCGAAGGGCTGCGCGACATCGTCGCTTATCTGGATGCCTGTCGAACGTTGGATTGTCTGCCTCGAATGATTCTTCTCGATGCACCGTCGGCCAGTCAATTTGGCGGGACGGGCAAGTTGG
>JANXOJ010000608.1 GCA_025353625.1 Planctomycetota bacterium
CTTTCGCTGGGCATTGAAACGCTCGGCGGCATCATGACCAAGCTCGTCGAACGCAATACGACCATCCCTGCCGAACGCAAGAACGTCTTCAGCACGGCCGACGACAACCAGGGCGCCGTAACGGTCAAAGTTTTCCAGGGCGAACGGGCCATGGCCAACGACAACCGCCTGTTGGGCCAGTTCAACCTCGAAGGTCTTCCGCCTGCCCCGCGCGGTGTGCCGCAGATCGAAGTCAAGTTCGACATCGACGCCAACGGCATCTTGCAAGTTTCGGCCAAAGACCTTGGCACGGGCAAGGAGCAGACCGTCCGCATCGAGCAGAGTGCCGGTCTTTCGGAAGATGAGATCGAGCGCAGGCGCAAAGACGCCGACTCGCACGCCGAGGAAGACAAAGCGAAGCGGCAAATGGCCGAGTTGCACAATCAGGCCGACACGATGACGTGGCAGCTTGAAAAGCTCTTGCAAGAGCACGATGCCAAGCTCGCTGAAGGCGACAAAGAGGCCGTCAAAAAGGCCATCGAGAAGACCCGCACGGCAGCCAAAGGCACCGACGCCGAGGCCCTCAAGTCGGCCCTGCACGAGCTAGAGCAAGCCTCGCATGCCCTGAGCAAAACATTGTATGCCAAAACCGGCGAACAGCCGGGTACGCCCGGCGCAGCCCCAGGTGAAGGCACCCCGCACGGCGCGGCAGGCCACGCAGGCGGTGCGCCCGGCGGCGAGGATGAGGCGATTGACGCGGAGTTTGAGGTGAAGTAAGTTGGGGCCGTCACGAGTGCCGAACAACAGCACCGTTTTGACTGTATCGTGCAAGGATCGTCGTGCGTGCCAACGGAGTGCATCTCCGCCTACTATGGCCTAACCCGGCCATTTGCCGGAGATCCGGCACACGACTTTCAGATGTGGCGGAATCGAGCTTGCAGGCGGATGGATTGCCTCGCAGGGGCAATGGCATCGCGCCTCAAAGACCAAGGGCTTCGGTCGCGCGAGAGTTTGTTTAGCGTCCCAACACTCCCACACGTAGTATGCGGACCCTACTATGCCATTGCGATTCGATAAACTCACCATCAAAGCCCAAGAGGCCGTGAGCAACGCACAAACGCTGGCCTCGGATCAAGGGCATTCGCAGATCGAGCCGCTGCATCTGCTCGATGCACTGCTTCGCGAGACCGACGGCGTCGTCGCCCCGATGCTCGACCGCGTCGGTGTAAATCGACAACAGCTTGAAAGCATCGTTCGCAGCGAGTTGCAACGGCTTCCTAAAGTCAGCGGCGGTTCGGCTCCGCAGGCCAGCAGCGAGTTGGCCCGCGTGCTGGAGGCTTCGCAGCGCGAGGCCGATGCCATGAAGGACGAGTTCGTCTCGGTCGAGCATCTGCTTTTGGCCCTGACAAAAATCGACTCCAAGGCCAAGAGCGTCATGAAGCTCAACGCCTTGTCTGAGAAGGAACTGCTCAAAGCGATGCAGGCCCTGCGCGGCAGCGGTCGCGTGACCGACCAAACCCCGGAAGCCAAATTCCAGGCCCTCGAACGCTACGGCATCGACCTCGTTGAACGGGCAAGGCAGGGCAAGCTCGATCCGGTCATCGGCCGCGACACGGAAATCCGCCGCGTCATCCAGGTTCTTTCCCGCCGCACGAAAAACAATCCCGTCCTCATCGGCGAGCCGGGCGTTGGCAAGACGGCCATCGCCGAGGGCCTTGCGCTACGGATCGTCGATGGCGACGTACCGGAAAGCTTGAAAAATCGTCGCGTCGTCGCGCTCGATATGGGTTCGCTCGTCGCCGGCACGAAGTTTCGCGGCGAATTTGAAGAGCGACTCAAAGCGGTCTTGCGCGAAGTTTCCGATGCTGGCAACGTCGTCCTCTTCATCGACGAGCTACATACGGTCGTCGGTGCCGGTGCGGCCGAAGGGGGCAGCGATGCGGCCAATCTGCTGAAACCGGCCCTGGCCCGCGGCGAGCTTCGCTGTATCGGGGCCACCACGCTCGACGAGTACCGCAAGTATGTCGAGAAAGACGCCGCCTTGGAACGCCGCTTCCAGCCGGTCTTCGTCGATGAACCGTCCGTGGAGGATACCATCGCCATCCTGCGCGGCCTGAAGCCGCGCTACGAGGCCCACCATCGCGGCGTGAAGATCAAAGATTCGGCCCTCGTCGCGGCAGCTAATCTTGCACATCGCTACATCGCCGATCGCTTCTTGCCCGATAAGGCCATCGACCTCGTCGATGAAGCAGCCAGCCGCCTCTCGATGGAGCTACAAAGCGTGCCGCAGGAAATCGACGAAGTGCAGCGGCGGCTCGTGCAGTTGGAACTGGTCGACCGCCAGTTGGCGGAAGAAACCGAGCAACACTCTCGCGAACGACGCGACGAAATCGAGAAAGAAATGGGCGACCTCCGCCGCAAACTGGCCGACCTCCGCAAACAGTGGGAGTTAGAAAAAAGCGGCCTAGGCGACGTCCATCAAACGCGCAGCAAGCTCGACGAATTGCAGTTGCAGTTCAATCAACTCGCCGCCGCCATCAAAGAGCAACAGTCGGCAGGGATGCTCGTCGCCGAAGCCGACTACCAGAAGCTCTACGAACTCGATCTTGCTCGCAAGAAGCTTTCCGAGCAACTCGAATCGGCCGACAAGACTCAAGCCCCCATCAGCGGCCGCCGCTTGCTCCGCCGCGATGTCGGCCCGGAGGAAATTGCCGAAGTCGTCAGCCTTTGGACGCGGATCCCCGTCAGCCGCATGATCGAGACCGAGCGGGCCAAGCTCCTGGTAATGGAAGACCGCATCCACCAGCGGATGATCGATCAAGACGAAGCCGTTGCCGCTGTTTCAAACGCCGTTCGCCGCAACCGGAGTGGGCTCCAAGACCCAAATCGGCCCATCGGCTCGTTCATCTTTCTTGGCCCCACCGGCGTGGGCAAGACCGAGCTTTGCAAAGCTCTGGCCGAGGTGATGTTCGACGACGAGAACGCCTTGGTGCGGCTCGACATGAGCGAGTTCATGGAGCGGCACACCGTCAGCCGCCTCATCGGTGCCCCGCCGGGCTACGTCGGCTACGAAGAAGGGGGCGCGTTGACGGAGGCCGTCCGCCGCCGCCCCTACGCGGTGCTTCTCCTCGACGAAATCGAGAAGGCCCATCGCGATGTTTTCAACATCCTTTTGCAGGTGCTCGACGACGGCCGCTTGAGCGACAGCCACGGCCACACCGTCAACTTTACAAACACGATCGTCGTGATGACCTCGAACATCGGCAGCCAAGTCATTCAAGAGATCGCCCGCGAAGGGGGCAGCGAGGCCCAGATGCGCGAGGCCGTCGTGGAGACCTTGCAAACCCGCTTCTTGCCGGAGTTCCTCAACCGCGTCGATGAGACGCTGATTTTCCACCCCCTCGCCCCCGCCGCGATTCACAAAATCGTTGGCCTGCAAGTCGATCGCTTGAAGCAGATGCTTGCCCACCAGCAGATCGAAGTTGAAGTCAGCCCCCGCGCCATCGACGCCATCGCGCACGAAGGCTACGATCCCACCTACGGAGCCCGCCCGCTGAAGCGCGTCATCCAACAGCGATTGCAAAACCCGCTAGCCATCGAGCTTCTCAAGCAAGAATCGTCCGCCGGTGCGAAGATTGTTATCGATTATGTAGACGACGAGTTCACGTTCGACCGAAGCGATGCGTAGGAAGCGCGATCGGCCCCGATGGAGTGCAACTCGTTCCTTACCAACTCTGCCACAATGGGGCGACTTTTAGAAGAGCGGCTTTGGCTTGGACAAAAAGACCGGGCGGACGGCACACATTCAAAGTGAGCCTGCTATTATAGAGCCGTGGTCAATTCGCTTCTCTTGCGGTAAAATTCTAGCATGTTCAAACTCGCTTCACCCTTCCAGCCCGCCGGAGATCAGCCGCAAGCTATCGAGCAACTCGTCGCGGGGCTGCGCGATAATAAAAAGCATCAGGTACTGATGGGGGTGACTGGCTCGGGCAAGACGTTTACGATGGCCAATATCGTTCAGGCGATGCAGCGGCCGACGCTGGTGATGTCGCACAATAAGACGCTTGCAGCGCAGCTTTATTCGGAGTTCAAAGAGTTCTTCCCGCACAACGCGGTTCACTATTTCGTCAGCTACTACGACTACTATCAGCCGGAAGCCTACATTCCGCAGCGGGATATCTACATCGAGAAAGACTCGTCGGTCAATCAGCAAATCGACCGCCTCCGCCTTGCCGCCACGAGTGCGCTGCTCAGCCGCCGCGATGTCCTCGTCGTCGCCAGCGTTTCCAGCATCTATGGCCTTGGCTCGCCCGAGGACTATCGCGCGATGATGGTCGGCCTATCGATAGGGATGGCCATCGATCGCGATTTGGTCTTGAGCAAGCTCGTCGATATTCAATACGAACGAGGCGACGTCGAGTTTCAGCCGGGCAAGTTCCGCGTGCGCGGCGATTGCGTCGAGGTCTGGCCGAGCTACGAAGAATTCGCCTTCCGCATCGAGTTCTGGGGCGATGAGGTCGAGCAGCTTTCAATAATCAACCCGACGAGCGGTGAAGTGATCGAGCGAAGGAAGGAACTATTCGTCTACCCGACGAAACACTTCGTTATGCCGGAGGATCGGATCAAGGCGGCCGTCGGTGAAATCAAACGCGAGCTGGAAGAACGGCTGGAACGGTTCCGGCTCGATGGCAAGCTCCTGGAGGCCCATCGCCTCAACGCACGGACCCGCTTCGATATCGAAATGATGCAAGAGGTCGGCTACTGTCCCGGTATCGAAAACTACAGCCGGCCGCTTTCCGGACGTCCGCCCGGCTCGGCACCGGAAACGCTCTTCAGCTATTTCCCCAATGATTTCCTGCTACTGGTCGATGAGTCGCACGTTTCCGTTCCGCAAATTCGTGGGATGTATGCCGGCGATCACAACCGCAAGGTGACGCTCGTGGAGCACGGCTTCCGCTTGCCCAGCGCGCTGGACAATCGTCCGCTACGATTCGAGGAATGGGAGGAGAGGTTTCAGCAAGTGGTCTTCGTATCCGCAACGCCAGGGCAATACGAGTTGGCCCAGACCGACGGCCAGGTCGTCCAACAAGTGATTCGACCGACGGGCCTGCTCGATCCGGCGATCGAGGTCTCCCCTGCACGAACCCAGGTGCCGCACCTTCTCGAACAAATTCGCGAACGTGCCAAGGCGGGCGAACGAGTGTTGGTGACCGCGCTCACCAAACGATTGGCCGAAGACCTATCGGCCTATTTCAGCAAGCAGAACGTCCGCTGCAAATGGCTGCATAGCGATTTGAACGCCTTTGAACGGGTGGAACTGCTTCAAGATTTGCGCAAGGGTGAGTTCGACGTCCTCGTCGGTGTGAATTTATTGCGCGAAGGGCTCGATCTGCCGGAGGTTTCGCTCGTGGCCATTCTCGATGCCGATAAAGAAGGCTTCCTGCGCAGCGAAACGTCCTTGATGCAGACCATCGGACGCTCGGCGCGCAACGTCAACGCCAAAGTGATTCTTTATGCCGACAAGGTGACCGATTCCATGCAGCGTGCGATGGAGGAAACGAACCGCCGCCGCGAATTGCAGTCCGCCTACAATCTCGAACGCGGTATTACACCAGAGACATCGCAAGGCGATCCACGTCAGCATTGAATCGGAAGCGGCGGCGCACGCCCGCTCGAATGCGGCTGTCGGCCGCGCCGATGAGGCCCAGTATATTACCGAAGAATATTTGGCCGAACTGCAAGGAGAAATGATGATCGCCGCCGAGGCCCTAGAGTTCGAGCGGGCCGCAGGAATCCGCGACCGCATCGACCAGATGCGATCTCAAATGGGCAAGTCGGTGGCGGACGCCGAGAGCGACCGCGCCCCACGCGGGCGACGCGGTAGGAAGAAGCCGGGTTCCGGTGGCGGGCGCATTCCGCAGCCCAAGCGAGGAGTGTGAGGGCTGCGGAGTCTGCAATGAATCCTTTACGCCTTCATCGTTGCTGCCATTCGCATCAACGTATCGTCGATTTCTTCCGTCTTCGTCATGCCGATGGTGATCGCATCGACCAATTCGTTGGTGAAGACATATTTTAGCGAGGCGTCTTTCTCTTCCGGCTTGACCAGCTTGCCGGCCCCGAAAATCTTCATGCCGACAATCGCCTTGCCGTTTTTCCGTGCGGTCTTCAGCGTCGTTGTGACCTCTTCCAACGTTCCGTCGCACATATATTCCTTGCCGCATTTGTGATTCACGCGAGCGAAGATCACATCGACCCACGGATGCTCGGCGGCTACCTTCAGCGCGCCTAAGTCGTGGCACGAAACGCCCACGGCACGAACGGCCCCTTTTTGCTTCAAGTCGGAAAGCTCGTCGCGAATATGCTCGAACTGCGTCGGCCATTTGGAATTCTGCATGCAGTGGATGAGGCAGACATCGAGATGCTCGACTCCCAGTTCCTTGCGGAAGCGATCGACTTCTTCTTTTGCCCCGCCCGACGGCTTGACCCAGCCGGCCTTCTGCGGCCAGATTTTGCTCAGCAGCGCGACCTTATCGCGCGGCAAATCCTTGATGACATCCTTGACGAACGGGTGCGAGCCATAAAGATCGGCCATATCGATGAAGTTGACGCCGTGGTCCAAGCTGTGGTGCAGCAAGCGATCGAACGACTTCTTGCCCGCTCGGGTCTGCTCGGACGAATGGTTCGTGCCGTTGTAGCCGGTCCCCTGGGCGAGGCGAGAAACCTTGATGCCCGTTTTGCCCAGTTCGACAACATCCGAACCACGGAACGTCACAACCGGCTGCCGGGCTTGCAGCAGCCTTGGATACGCGGCCAGGAGTCCTGCACCAGCCACGGATGCTTTGAGAAAACCACGTCGATTGAGAGAGTTCACCGAGTTCATGATCCGTTTCCTTTTCGTTAATGGAGGTCGCAATATCGAGCAACATCCATAGTCATACCCGTTCGTCCGGTTTTTAGCAAGAAAAATGAGGCGAGATTTTGTTGGCCGCTAAGCGATGCGTAGCAATCGGCCCTCTCATCGGGGGGGCGTTCGTGGCGAAACCGTCCCAAACCGTCTTTTCCGGAAATTTTTCGCCACCGGCACAAATTGTGGGCTACACTTTTCCATAGGCGCATTGTTGCAACCGGGATCGATGTGCAGCCGCGATGGCTCCCCTTTGCCAAGTTCAGGCGATGGGAGATTTCGCGACACTTCGCCAATCGATTTAACCGTTGCAACCGTTACTCGCTTATCGACAAGTACGACCAAATTGCCGTTTTGGCATCGCGTCTATCTTGACGGTTTTAGGCAAGAGTGATTTGATGGAAGGGACGAAGCTTTTTCGCCCCGAATGAAGGAGAAGCACGCGATGACTTGGCAACGATTTTTTAACGTAGCGACAACTTTCAGCGTCGTGGCCGTTCTGCTGGCGACAGCCGGATCGGCGCACGGGTGCGAGTTATTCGATTGGATGTTTGGCTGTGGCCATACTTCCTATTCAGCACCCTACTGTGCGCCCACGGCTTATGCCCCGGCGGCCGCATGCGGCTGTGCCCCGGTGCAGCCAGCCTGCGGATGTGCTCCGACGAGCACCTATCGCATTTCCTATCGTCCCGTGCCGACGGTTGCCTATATGCCCGTGACGGGGCTTGATCCATGCAGCGGCTGCGCGGTGACGAGCTATCGCCCCACGCGTGCATGGACCTATCAGGCTTCGCTCGTGCCGAATGCTTCTTATCGAGCCGCCTATGCCTATCCGGGCGTGATGGGAACGAGTGCTTGCGGCGGCTGCTCAAATTCGTGCGGCTATGAACCGAGCGGATGTTCTTCGTGCGGCGTCGCTTCCGGCGGCTGCTCATCGTGTGCGGCATCGAGCGGCGGTTGCTCGTCGTGCGGTGCATCGACTCTTGGCGGATATACCTCCCAAGGCGGCTGCTCATCGTGTGCCGGCGGTGGCCCGACCGTATCGACCGGCCCGCTTCCCGGCCCTGCCGAGATAAGTACGCCCTCACTTGCCCCGGCAACAATCATTCCATCCACGCCTACCAGCGCGGTCCCTGCTCCGGTAGGCAGCGCAACCGGACCTGCCGTCATCGGCCCGCCGACCGGCGGTCCTACCACCATTCCCGGCAACGAACGGACGTTCGCCCCAGGCAGCGGCGGTGCCCCGGTCGCTCCTGGCGGATCGTTTGTTCCGTCGGGCACCTCGGAACGCTATCGATTGCCGGTGCCGCCGACCGGCGACCATTCCTTCGATCGACTGAAGATCGAGAACGTTCCGCCGATGAATGGGCCAAGTTTGATGCCCGCCCCGGCGAGCCGCCCGGAGATCGACGCGCACACCACGTCGCGCCCCGTGCAGCAAGCGACCTACTTCCAACTCTTGGCTCCGCCGCCGGCCTCGATCCCGGCACGCACGGTTTCCGCCCCGGTTGCAACGCCATCAGCCTCCGCTGCCGATGACGACGGCTGGCGGCACGTTGAGCCGTAACGTACACCTCGCGTTCCGCGAGAAGAAATTGCGATTTTTTCTCTTCCAACTCGGCCGGTCGCAAAATGCGGCTGGCCGATTGCGTTTCTTGTCGGTTGGGCTGCTTTCGGGTAGACTTAGGGCAATGCGTAAGGGTGGAGGCGACGCCACCCTACGCGGAAGACCGCAAGCGACAACTATCGTAAACTATGCCCGCAAATCTCACGCAGCAATATCTTAAAGCCGAGGCCGAGTATCGTCGCGCGACGACCATCGAGGAGGAATTGGCCTGCCTCCAACTCATGTTCAAGGAGATTCCCAAGCACAAGGGAACCGACCATCTCCAGGCCGACCTCAAGACCAAAATATCGAATCTCAAAAAGGACGCGGCGGCCGAAAAGAGCGGCAAAAAGAGCGGACGCGGGCTGCGCATTCCACGCCAAGGGGCAGGCACGGTGATCTTGCTGGGCGGACCGAACGCCGGCAAGAGCCAGTTGATTTGCAGCATGACGCGAGCAACGCCCGAGGTGGCGGCGTATCCGTACACGACGCAAACGCCCACGCCGGCGATGATGCCGTTCGAGGATGTGACGATCCAGGTAATCGACACACCGCCAATCACCAAGGATTTCATCGAGCCGCACATGTTCGGGCTGATTCGTTCGGCCGATCTGGCGTTGCTGATGGTCGATCTGGGCAGCGACGACGGCATCGAGCAGGTGCAAGAAGTTCTCGACCGGCTGGGAGGTACAAAAACTCGCTTGGCGGCAAGTTCCTACCTGGATGAAAACGATGTGGGGCTTTCTTTTACGAAAACTTTTCTCGTACCGAACAAGATTGACGCACCCGAGTCGGCCGAGCGGTTGGCGTTGCTGCATGAGCTATGCCCGTTGGATTTCACGGAGTACATCGTATCAACGCAAGAGGGAACGAATCTTGAAACGCTGCGAGAGGCCATCTATCGGTCGCTCGACATGATCCGCATCTATAGCAAGCTGCCGACTGCCAAGGAGCCCGACCGCGATCGGCCCTTTACCGTGCCGCGCGGCAGCCAACTCGTGGAGCTTGCCGGACAGGTTCACAAAGACTTCCTCAAGGGCCTGAAGTTCGCCCGCGTCTGGGGCGAAGCGGTACACGACGGCACGGTGGTAAAGGGCGATTATGAGTTGCACGATAAGGATGTGGTGGAACTACATATGTAGGGTATACCCCGGTCGGCGAAGACTCACCAGCTCCGGGGTCGGTGAAGAGGAGGCGGGCGGTTTGCACGTAATTGCTGACAACTGACAAATGGCAACTTCCATGACGAACCCCGACATTGCCGACATTTTTGATTCCATTGCCGACATTTTGGAATTCCAAAGTGCGAACCCGTTTCGCGTCCGTGCGTATCGAAACGGTGCGCGGACGATCCGCGATTTACCGGAATCGGTGGCCGAAATTGTCCGCGAGGGAACTCGGCCATTGACTGACTTGGACGGGATCGGCAAAGACCTCGCCGAAAAGATCGCGGAGTTGGTGAAAGACGGCAAGTTGGAATTTCTGGAAGAACTCAAGAAGCAGGTGCCCGAGTCGGTGCTGGCCTTGATGCGCGTGCCTGGGCTGGGGCCAAAGAAGGCCGCGATGCTCTTTAAGGAGCTTAAAGTCACATCCCTCGAAGAGTTGAAGGCCGCGTGCGAAGCGCATACGGTGCGCGAACTCAAAGGCTTTGGGGTCAAGACGGAAGAATCGATCCTGTCCGGGCTGCAATTTGCCGCCGATGCCGACAAGCGCATCCTCTGGGCCGAGGCCGATGATCTGGTTCGCGAAATCCTCGTTCACATGCGGGCGTGCCCTGCCGTGGAACGGATTGAGGCGGCGGGCAGCTATCGTCGGGGCCGCGATACGGTCGGCGATCTCGACTTCCTCGCGGTCACTGAAAATGTTACCGCCGTGATGGACCATTTGGCGACGTTTCCCGGGTTGGCCGCCGTGGAATCGCGCGGCGCGACGAAGATGGCCGGACGGCTGCGAAATAATATCCACTTCGACCTCCGCACGGTGCAAGCCAATTCGTTTGGTGCGGCGATGCAATACTTTACCGGCTCGAAAGCTCATAATGTGATCGTCCGTTCGATGGCCAAAGACCTCGACTTGAAGGTCAACGAATACGGCGTCTTTCGCGGCGACGAACAAATCGCCGGCGACGACGAACAGGCCGTATACGCCGCGATCGGCCTGCCGTGGTTTCCACCGGAACTTCGCGAGGCCCGGCGAGAGTTCGATTGGGCGGCCACCAAGGAGTTGCCGCAACTTGTGGAACTGGGCGATATTCGCGGCGATCTCCACATGCACAGCACTTGGACCGACGGCCAGGCGACGATCGAGCAAATGGCCTTGGCTGCGAAGGCTCGAGGGCTGAAATATATTGCCATGACCGACCATTCCAAGCGGGTAACGATGGTCAATGGGTTGGACGAGACGCGAATTCTCAAGCAGTGGGAGGAAGTCGATGCACTCAACGAGCGGCTGAAGGGCATCACCGTCCTCAAGGGCGTCGAGGTCGATATCCTGGAAGGTGGCGGGCTCGACCTGAGCGACGAGGTGTTAAAATATGCCGACTGGATCAACGCCAGTATCCATTATGGCCAGAACCAACCGCGCGAGCAGATCACCCGCCGCGTCGTCGATGCGCTGCAAAACCGATACGTTTGCTCACTCTCGCATCCGACCGGCCGGATGCTCACGCGGAGAAAGCCGTACGAGATCGACCTTTCGGCAGTCATGCGTGTGGCGAAAGAACACGGCAAGTTTTTAGAACTAAACGCCCATCCGAGCCGGCTCGACCTGGACGACATAGCCTGTGCGGAGGCGAAGAACCACGGCATTTTGATCGTCGTTTCGACCGATGCACACCGGCCCGACGGTTTGGCCTGTATGCGCTACGGCATTCTGCAAGCGCGGCGAGGCGGGCTGACGAAAGACGACGTGCTGAACGCGCGGACGTGGGCGGAGGTGCGGAAGTTGTTGGGACGGTGATGACCAATCGTTTAACCCGAAGCCA
>JANXOJ010000612.1 GCA_025353625.1 Planctomycetota bacterium
GCGCCTGTCGCACAGGATATTATTCACCAACCGCAGTGCCCAATCAGGAACACGGTGCCGACTTTTCTCCCCTCACCGTTTTTCGCGATCTCCCTGGTTCCGTGGCCCAGCCTGCCTCAGAATCCGTGAACGGCTACTCACTCGCCAACCGCGATCCTTCGTCCTTCGTGCTGAGAAAGTCTCGCTCGATCGACGATCATCAGGGCTCGGTAGGCGTCTTCCAGGTCGCTGGTTTTGCGGACGAGGCTGGTTACGGCCCGATGGAACTGCGTCAGCAACTGTTCGCCGACGGGCCGTTCGCTTTCCAGCGATTCCTGATGCCGACCGGCGGCGTCGAACCAAACGAGGGTGGAGGGAAGGTCGACGAAGGCAATGCCGCGCTCGCACGAAACCTGTAGGCCGGCCAGCGGCCGATAGGTAATCGCCTCGTGCCAAAGTGGCGGCACGTAGCGGCCGCAGCTTATCTGTGCAACCGTGCCGCTGCCGGGGCTGCCGCGATCCGAAAAGTCGAGGCTCATCATCTGGTAGTCTTCATCGCCCGGCTTGCAGGTTGTCGGATGGAGAATGCCTGTTACCCAGGTCGCCTCGCGATCGACGACATAGCGACACCAATCGACCAGTTCCACGAGGGCGCGCGTGCCGGAGGGCCGCGGCCATCGATGGCTCGACACGCTGCCGAGCGCGTCGGCAACCGAACGCTGGTGGCAAAAGAGCAGCCGAGGGTTGCCGAGCCGCGTGGCAATTAGTTCCTTCAATCGCAAAGTCGCCGGGGCATAGCGGCGCGGGAACTCCGACATAAAGGCAATGCCGGCCGCTTCCACGCGACTCTTGATGGTCGCAGCGTCCTGAACCGTCATGTCCATTCCGCCGGCACAGTAGACGGCTTTGCCCACTTCGCACGCGGCAAGCATCGGTAGCGACCCATACCACTGCGGCGTAAGGATGAGGATCACATCTACATCCTCCCGCCGCGTCAGCGCGCGAAAACCATCGACGGCAGTCGCACCAAACTCATCCGCCACCTGCTGCGCGCGATGCGCCACCGGGTCGCATACCGCGCGAAGGTCGTATCGATCCGAAAGCATCCGGAGCGCCGGGGCGTGACGTTGCTGCCAGACCTCGCCAAGCCCAATCAATCCAACACGAAGCTTCATAGTTTCGACACAAAGAGAAACAAATTGGGAAAGCGTATCCAAGGCACCTTTAATTTACCGGAAATTTGCAGTAAAAAACTATACACCCAGAGTCTATTCCCCCAATTCGGCCACCCCCGCCAACCGAGGCCATTTCTCGAACGCTTCCGTGATTATATCGGAAGTCAGCCTAATAACTCAATCGCTTGGAAACGGAAGTTTTTGTAATTGACCCGTTTCCAAGTCGGTAGACAGTATGGATCGGTTCCAATCGCGGATTCCCGAGCCCGGCCCGACTCCAATTTACGGCAGAGGGGAGTTATGCCACCAACCCTTGCCGAGGTATCACAATCTACCGAACGAAGGGGCCTCCCACCCATGCCCAACAAAAAAGTAATAGAGGGGCAATGAAATTACCCAAATTATTTTTCTGGCAGGGCTTGCCCTAGCCCCTTGAACAGTTGCTTTGCTTAGCTAGACTTAGTTCCAGTCATCCTGTCGCAGAGAACGGCGGGACGTAACCATTTCCTGTTTCACGGACCGAAGGAGTCAACGTATGGGCAGTCTTTTATTGATGGCGGTTTGTAGTGCGGCGATAGGGGCATCGGACGGCGAAACGTACGCCGAAGCGCATCAGCTAACGATGAAGACTGGCAAGCCGATGCTGGTGATGGTCAGCACCGAATGGTGTCCCGCTTGTCAGGTGATGAAGCGGAGTATTATGCCGCAGGTTCGGCAGCGGAAGGTTTTTAAGCGCGTTGCTTTTGCCTCGATTAACCCAGACCAAGAGCGAGAGCTGGCCCAGCAGATCACCGGCGGCGGCCCCATCCCCCAGCTTATCCTGTACACCAAGACCACTCGCGGCTGGACCAAACGGACGATGATCGGAAGCCAGAGTGTCGAGTCGGTCGAATCGTTCATCAATCAGGATATCGTGACGGACGACAAAGAAATCAAGGATGATTCCGCACCGAAAGAAACCAAGTCGGATGACGTCGTGAAGACGACCGAAAAGACCTAAACGTGTTTTTCTTCGAGTTGATATCTGCGGATCTTGCGGTCCAAAGTTGACCGCTCGATCCCCAGGATGGTGGCTGTTCGACTTTTGTTCCATCCGGCGTGGTTCAACGTCGCCAGAATGTATCGGCGTTCAATGTCGGCCAGCGATGCGGGGAGAAATTCCTCCGCTGCGGCTTCGGACTCGGCCGTATCGCCTGCCGTGGCCAATTTCGTCAAAAGCAGGTCGTTTTCGTCGATCCGCTGCTCGCGGCAAAGCACGACCGCCCGCTCGATGACGTTTTTTAGCTCCCGGACGTTGCCCGGCCAGAGATAAGTGCCGAGCTTCTCCCGAGCTTGATCGGTGAAGCCGGCGATCTTTCGGCCCGTCTCGGCGTTAAACTTTTTCAGGAAGTAATCGGCCAGAATGGGGACGTCTTCGGGCCGTTTCCGCAAAGCGGGCACCATGATTTCCAGCACGCGAAGTCGAAAATAGAGGTCGCGGCGAAATATCCCCTCCACCACGGCCTTTTCCAAGTCGCGGTTTGTCGCGGCGATCACCCGCACATCGACGGTAATGGGCTTGCTGCCGCCGACACGCTCGAAGGGATGGCCCTCCAAAACGCGGAGAAACTTCGCTTGCAGGCCGGGGCTCATTTCGCCGATTTCATCGAGCATGATCGTGCCGCGATGGGCCGCCTCGAACTTGCCTATCTTCCGCTCGGTGGCCCCCGTAAAGGCCCCCCGTTCGTGGCCAAAAAGCTCGCTGGCGAGTAATTCGGCGGCCAGCGCGGCACAATTTAGGCAAACGAAGACATTGTCGCGGCGAGGGCTAGAATAGTGGATGCCGCGTGCGACAAGCTCCTTGCCAACACCGCTTTCGCCGCGAATAAGCACCGTGGCATTGCTCGATGCGGCACGCGCGATCTCCTCGGCAACGGCCATAATCACACGGCTTTTGCCGACAATCTCACTTTGCACGCCCAGCCGCTCGCGGAGTTGCACGTTCTCGGTCTTGACTTGGGTCAAGTTCTCCGCCAGGGCCTCGCGGCGTTTAAGATTCTCCGTGGCCACCGCGACCGTGTCGGCCACGGCCAGCGTGAATTCCAGATCGTCGGGGTCGGGCACGCGAGTCGGATCGGTGGAGTATAGATGTATCAGGCCGAGGATTTTGCCGCCTCGGCGAATGGGGGCGCAGATTACACTCGTGGTATGGATTTCGCCCCGACTGTCGCGACTGCCAATCGAACTGTCGCCGAGAACGTTCCGTGCCAGCACGGCCTCGCCCTCACGCAGGACGGTCTCGGCCAGGGAGGGTGGTAAACGGTGATATCGCTGCGACGAGGAGCTTCGCGAGCCGACCGCTTCCAAGGCGTCGGCCACGACAGGTCCGTTGTAGTCCTTGGGCAAGAGCATCACCGCACCGGCATCGGACTGAGTTCCCTGGACCAGCCCCTCGAGGGCAAGTTCCGCGACGCTGGCAACGTCTGGGCATTTTGCCAGTTCAAAGGCCAGCCGACAGAGCTTGGCCGCCGCCCGGCCGATCTTGGAAATACCCGTTTCTTCCACCGGTCCCGGCTCAAGAAATCGGGTCTGGCCTCGGCGGTGGGTGATCGTTGTCGGGCCAAATTCCTCTTTCAGAACACTAAATTCCTCGGAATCGCCGATCATCGCCCCCGTATCGCGGATGGCACTCGGCGTGCGGATAATCGCGCTGGAATCGGAGAACGCATCGGCCAGCGTATGGACGAAAATCAACTGCGAACGACCGATGCGGATGATATCTCCGGCGTTCAACGCTTGATCGCCGACAACTTTCAACGTGCCGACCAGGGTGCCGTTGCGGCTGTCCAAATCGCGCAATATCCACTGCCCGCTACCGAAAAAGACCTCGACGTGATTGCGGCTGCACCGCTCATCCTTCAACACGATCTGGCTCGTCGGCGCGCGACCGATGGTCACGGCCTGCCCCGGCACAAGCCGGAAGACATCGCTCCATTTTCCTCCCTCGCGGATGACTAAATATGCAAGATCAGACACGGTAGGGCTAGGTTGAACTCTCGTAACGTAGGGCTAGTTGAACTCTCGTAAAGTGTCGTAGGCCGGAACGAGCCTGCGCGGTTCCGACATGGGCGGAGGGTGTATGCCAATCTGCGCCGGAACTGCATAAAAGCTCGTTCCGGCCCAAGCAATCACCCCCCCCACTTAGAGGGCGACTGGCTGTTGCCTGCTGGTGAAAAGGTTGTTGCAAAATGATACATCTATAACTTACCCTCAAACTACCTGACTGTGCAAGTCCGCAGTCACGGTGCAAGTCCGCAGTCACGGTGCAAATCCGTTGTCACGGTGCAAGTCCGTAGCCGTAGGCCGGAACGAGCTAATGTTCCGCTTCCCCTGGTTCCCACGCTCAGCGAGGGAACGAGGTATTCGGAATTGGGGTAAAACTTCTTGATTTCCAAGAGGTTTTCGATTAGGCTGATACTAGGAACTTCCGGAACTTTCCTGCTATTCTTTACGAAGAGGATCGATGTTATGAGGACGATTCATAGCCTGCTTGCCGGTCAGATGGGCTGCCGCCGTGCGGGCCTTCTACTGGCTGTTGTGGCCTGTTCGCTCGGATTTACGAATTCCGTAAACGGTCAAGTCAATCCGAATGGTCTCTATCAACGTGCCGTCGGAGGAATATCGATTATGTCCGGCGGACTGATCGAAAATGCCGACGTGGACGTGTTGGGCAAGCTAAGTGAAGAACGCTTGCATCTGCTCAACAAAGCCCCCATGCAGCTCAACGCCCCGGCCGCATTGCGGAAAATTTCGCTGCGCGGCTTGGAAACTTCGATCGAAGAAACGCTCAAAGCGGGCAAGTTTCTCACCGAGGAGCAAAACTTTCTCGGCGGGCTCCAGGACATCCGCTACGTCTTTGTCTATCCCGAGCAAAAAGATATTGTCCTCGTTGGCTTCGGCGAAGGTTGGAAAGTTGACGCGCGCGGCAATGTGGTCGGAATGACGACCGGTCGCCCCGTGCTTTTGCTCGACGACCTTTTGACGGCGATTCGCACGGCGAATAGTAGCGCTCGCACCGGCATTAGTTGCTCGATTGATCCAACGCCGGAAGGATTGCAGCAACTGCAGGCTCACGTTGCAACGCTGAAAACGATCGGCAACAAGGAAGCAACCGCAGCGGGCATCGAGAAGGCACTGGGCCGTCAACAGGTGACGTTCACCGGCGTGCCGGCAACGAGCCATTTTGCGAGCGTTCTCGTGGCTGCCGACTATCGCATGAAGCGGTTGGCGATGAACTTCGATCGATCTCCCGTGCGCGGTATGACGAGCTTTATGCAAATGATTCCCGGCACGGGCCGCGGCATGAGCAACCTCATGCAGCGTTGGTGGCTGGAGCCAACGTACGAGTCCGTCGTTCGTTCGCCCGATGGAATGGCCTGGGAATTCACCGGTGCCGGCGTGAAGTGCATGACGGAAGAAGACTATGCGGCTGCCGGTGGCCAGCGCGAGCATCAGGGCAAGGGCAGCCCATTGGCTCAGAAGTGGGCCGATAGCATGACCAAGCACTACGAGGAACTAGCGGTCGCAGAACCCGTTTTCGGCGAGTTGCGCAACTGCATGCAGTTGGCGATGGTGGGGGCATTGATTGCTCACGAGCGGATGGCCGACAAGGCCAATTGCGAGTTGCCGGCCCTCACGCAAGAAGCGTCGTTGAAGACGATGGAACTGGCCGCTCCGACGCAAGTCGATAGCCGTGCGAGTATGCTCCGTAAAGGCAGCAATTGGGTCATCAGCGCATCGGGCGGCGTGCAAATTCTTCCCGGCGAAACGCTTGCCAAAGCTCGCGAGAGTTCGGCTCCCAACGAGGCACGTAAGAAGGCCCACTCGACCGACGCCTCGCATTGGTTCTGGAACTGAATGGCAAAAAACACGAACGACCCGCCAAGCTTCGAGCAGACGCTCGGCCGTCTCGAAGAAATTGTCCGCCTCTTGGAAGACGGCAAGATCGGCCTCGACGAGGCCCTAGGACGCTACGAAGAGGGCGTCGGCCTTCTTCGACAGGCACACGATTTATTGCAGCGTGCCGAACGACGGATTGCCATACTTAGCGGGTTCGACAGTGCGGGCAACCCCGTCTTGCAAAACGTCGACGATGCGGCCACCTTCTCGTTGGAAAAGGAAGTGGCAAGTTTGGAATCGCCCGCCAAACGTCGCAGTCGGAGGTCAGCGGAATCCGAGGCCCCATAATTAAGGCCAGGTAATTAAGGTGCCGCAAAACGAAGAGCAGGCAGGCGTCGTTGTACGACGCTAATGCCTGCCCCGTTTTCATGCCGCAATTATCGTTACAAATCAAAATTACGATGCTTGATGCCGATCGACGCATCCGGTCGTGCTTTAGCGGTGCATTTCAAACCGCGTTGCTTGCGGGCCACGCCCCATAGACCCATCGCACCCAATGCGCCTAGCACGAAAGTGCTAGGCTCCGGCACCGGCACGGGCATCGGGACGATGCCCGTCGTGCCATTGGGATTGATGGTGAACATGCCACCGCTGGCTGGTGGATCGCTGTCGTTCTTTGCAAGGCCGCTGCTCCAGAAGGCGGGATCGGGCGAATAGCCGTTGCCGTGTCCATCTCCGGGAAGACCGCCAGGGAATGCGTTTGCGGTTCCGGCCGAGGTGCCGAAATTGGCACCAATAAGCAGAGGAACTCCCAGTTCGATCAGCTCGTGAAACGTAGTATGAAACGGCGAACTGGCACCGACAATACTGGACGGTGTCGTGCCGACATTTACAGCACCTTCGATACCAAATTCCGAAACGTTATGGATCGCGCCTTGTCCGTCATTCAAGTCGACGGTGAACTGACCTGGGCCAGTCAAGGGAGTTGTGGCATTCGCGTGAACGACGACGGTAATGTTCTTCGTGCCGCTGCTGGTCGTCAGAGGAAAGCTCACATTTCCCAGAAATTCACCGGCGGTCGGAGCGCGCGTTCGTGCAAGATAATCGTACATCAGGTAGAGTTCCGGCGGGGACGAAGGCGTGTCCTTTGCCAAGCCGGCATAGAGCAGGCTGTTGGCGTTCGGGTCGCCGGCAAACGTCGGCGTTGCTCCGCTCGACCCGCTGCTAATGAACCAGGCCGGTGTGATATCGGTCCACTCGTTGGGATTGGCAGGAGTGCCGTAATGTCCGTCCGTATCCACCGGATAGAGACTGATCGGATTGTTAATCACCGCCCGAGCCGTGCCCGCAAAAAGTGAAAAAGCCATCAATGCCGCCAGCGCGGCAAATCGAAAAAACCTCATGGTACGCTCCCCAGTCTGAAAATAACGTGCGTTGTGGCTGTAGGGGTGTCCGCAAAAACAACGCTTTTAACGGACGCTGGGATTAGAGCATAGTTCTTGAGGTCAAAGTGGAAAACGATTGTAGAAGGTTTGTGGATGATCTGTGGAAGGTTAGGGGATGGTTACCGTTGCATTCGAGTAAGGTTAGCTGCAAGCTATCGCCTTTTGCCGCAAAACACAGCAAATATGTTGAACCGCGCTTCCAGGAATTTGGTCGCGAATGGCAAATATTTCCCCAGAAAAAGTTTTTGACTGCCCGACCATTCGGATTAAAACACTGGCTTTGCGTACAGATACGGGAGCTACTTCTAATTCGCCAACTCGATTTGCTTCACACAGACAGGTTGTGAATTATTGAGTTTTCAGGAGTTTGCAAGGAGCGCGCGCGCCTTTGCGGCGCGAGCAAGGACTTTACGGTGCCTATTGAATGCCCAACTTGCGCTGAATATCTTCGAGCGATACGCCTTTGGTTTCCGGCATGATGAATACGACCCAGGCCAATTGCAGGACCATCATGGCCGCATAGAAGGCGAACGTATAACCGCCGGAGACTTCGGCAATTATGGGGAACGTCCACGAGATGGCGGCGGCCATCACCCAGTGAGTGAAGCAGCCCAAGGCTTGTCCTCGAGCTCGCACGCGGTTCGGAAAGATTTCGCTGATGAAGACCCAAATCACCGCTCCCTGGCCGAAAGCATGCGAAGCGATGAAGACCAGCAGACTGACGAGCACGATGGATCCGCCGGTCGATGCGGCGGCAGTCAGCGAAGCGGGAACCTCGCCTCCCTTTTCCAAGGTGCTCGTGACGGCTCGAAAAGCGTCGCCGTAGGTGAAGAATGCCCAGGCGCAACTGCTCAGGCTGACGATATAGCCAATGGAGCCCAGCAGCATCAAGCGGCGGCGGCCGAAATGGTCGATGATGACCATTGCGGCGATCGTGAAAATCAGATTCGTGCCGCCCACTCCCACCGCCTGCAAGAGCGCGGTATCCTTGGAGGCCCCGGCCATGACGAAGATTGCCTTGGCGTAATACATCAGCGCGTTGATACCGGAAAGTTGATTGAATGCCGCTATTGCCACGGCGAGCAGGATGGGCCGCAAGTACTTCCGGCAGTAGAACGGTTCTTCGACGACGTGCTGCGATAAGTCGAGCGACGCCTGAATATCGCGGATTTCGCCCTCCAGGTCATCGACCCCCAGGCGACGGAAAACCTCGCGGGCTTCATCGGTTCG
>JANXOJ010000617.1 GCA_025353625.1 Planctomycetota bacterium
GGACGGCGGCCGTCAGCGGAAGTTGGAGCGCGTCGGGCAATTGGTCCGGCAGCGTCCCAAACTCGGCCCGTGTCGCAGCGGTGCTCAATGCCTCCACCACCTCGGCACGGATCGTAACGCTCGACGGACCGCAAAAAGTCGGCTCGTTGACGCTGGGCAATTCCGCTAGCACGTCCCTGGGCTACACGCTTAGCGGCACCGGCACCAACTCGTTGACGCTCGACAATTCAGCCCGCGGTGCGTCGATTACTGTTAACGACGGTCGTCACGTCATCGATGCGCCGATTGTTCTGGCCGACAACCTGACGGTAACCGGCAGTGGGACGCTTATCTTCGGCGAGGCCAGTCACATTACGCAAACCGGCGTCCACTCGTTGACCATGAGCGGCACGGGCGGAAGGTTGGTCTTGGATGGCTCGAACAGCTATAGCGGCGGCACGAAGGTGACCGCCGGCACCCTGCAAATTGGCAACAACTTCGCCCTCGGAACGGCCGAATTGACCGTCGAATTGACCATCGATGCCGGCGCGGTCGATTTGGCCGGCTATTGCCCCGTGGTCGCCAGCCTAGGCGGACGGAAGGGCACGATTTTCAACGGCAGCACGAACGGTTCAATACTCACGATCAATCAGGCGAGTACGACCACTTTCGGCGGCACGCTCGATAACGGTTCCGGCATATTATCCCTGGTTAAAACCGGTTCCGGAAAACTCTGGCTGACCGGCGCGAACACCTACAGCGGCGGCACCATGCTCCAAGGTGGCACTCTGGTAATCACAAATTCCAGCAGCCTCGGAGCGTCCGGCAGCCGGTTGACAATTGGTCACGCCACTTTGGAAGTTGCGGACAATATCGGATCGTCGCAAGCGATCGATCTGGCCGATGCCGGTGCAACGATCCAGGTCGATCCGTCACTGAGGTACAGCAACAGTGGAATCATGTCGGGCACCGGGGGCCTTTCAAAGACCGGCTCGGGTCTCCTGATCCTTTCCGGCACAAACACTTATAGCGGCGGAACGACGGTCGTCGGCGGCACGCTCGTGTTCGCGTCATCCCAAGCCATTGGCGGATCTGGAGCCAACGTACACGTACACGCCGATGCGACGGTTGCCGCCGGCTACCCCATCGACCAGAACTTTCTGAGCCGGCTGTCCCATTCTTCGTCGGGCGTGGTCGCGCTGGGGGCCGATAGCGCCGAGAACCTCGATCTTTCGGACTTCCACACATTGCGACTGGGTGCCACGGGCCGCGCACGCTATTCGGGAACGTTGACCCCCAGCGGAACAACCTATCGACTTGGCGGAGGGGGCGGCACCCTTACCATCATTAGTCCGTTGACCGGGGACAATGACCTTAATATCGACGCCAATGGCACGCTGCCGGGAGCCGTTATTCTCGCCGCCACCAATACCTTTCGCGGCGGCACGACTATAACCAACGGCACTCTGATTCTGGCATCCAACGGCGCACTACTCAATGGATCGAGTTTGACCCTTGGCCCTGGTGGCACGTTGATTTTCGACCCAGCCACCGCACCGGCACCGGCATTCACTTCTACTGTGCCCGAACCGAGTTCGCTGTCCCTTCTCGCGGCGGGCGTACTTGGAATGCTGGGCTGCGCAAGGCGGCGTCGGCAATAGATTCGCCGCAGCTACCGCACCACTATTTCGACAACGGCATATCTGGCGATACAAATGAGACCCGCCCCCATTTCCCCGGATTAGCATCAAAAGCCCACGTCCGAAGCTACTTGCGAGTCATCATGAAAGCAAACATGAAAACGCCCGCGATTGC
>JANXOJ010000649.1 GCA_025353625.1 Planctomycetota bacterium
CGGACCTCGCTCAACGGCGACAGTTCGCGGATCGGAAAATTGGGTTTCCAGCCGCTCTCAATTTATTCGGCACTCAATGGTAAATCCATGATGGCCGCACGTGTGTCGCGCTCTCGCGACGGCGATTCGCTTATCATTTCCGATTTCTGGATTCTTGGCGATTGAACTTGCCACCGGTCCCTTGGATTTGATACAGTACGCCTCGATTCTCGCCACGTCCACGGGTGTTCACGGAGGAGCATCGTTCATGCCGCTACTATACGACGTTATCATTGCATCGGCTTGCGCCAATACGCATCATCGGCTGGCTATGGATGCCCTGCGGCACCTTCGCGGGCCGGATGCCGAGCTTTGGCGGAACCTGTTTCTGAAGCATTATGAGCGTTATCTAGCCGGCTCGAAGGCTCCGGATAATGAATTCAAAGACTTCAAAAACCACGTTTTGCATGTGGACGACAATTTCTGGGGTGGGGCCGTTGCGGCAACCAAAAAGTGGTACGACCAGATGGTGTCGGCCCTGCACGAAAAGTCGTGGCCGGATGCCGTTTACGCTGCCGGCGTCATGAGCCATTATTTCACCGATCCGCACATGCCCTTCCATACTGGGCAGTGCGAAGCCGAGGGGCCGGTCCACCGCCCGGCCGAATGGAGCATCGCCTGTTCGTACAACGAACTGCAAAGCATCATCGAGAACGACCTGGGCGGCTATCCCGAGGTCGAGCTTCCCAAGGGGGCCGATTGGCTGGAGGTTTTTGTCGAAGAGGGGGCACTGTTCTCGCATCCGCATTATCGCGTCGTCATCGACCATTACAACTTGGCAAAAGGCGTAAAAGACCCGCCGGCGGGCTTGGACCAAGAGATCAAGGACCGCATTGCGAATTGTCTCGGCGAGGCGGCGGTCGGTGTCGCCAGAATTTTGGAACGAGCCTTTACCGATGCGGCGGTCGGCCCCCCGCAGGTCGAGCTTTCGCTGCAAACTTTTTTGGCGACCTTGAAGGTGCCGATTCGCTGGGTTACCAAGAAGATTGCCGACGTCAACGAACGGGCGATAATCGAAAAGATGTATGCCGAGGTGCAGCAGACCGGCAAAGTGGTCGAGAGCCTGCCCGAGGACGATCAACAGATTCGCCGACAGCACGCTAAAGAAGTCCTCAAAACTCCTCTCCGCGAATTGGACGCCCTCCCCCCTGCCCCGTTCGGACAAAAGCATGGGACGGGACAAACGCCGCGACAGCAGCCACGGCGGCCGATTTTTGCGGCGACGCGGATGCCGCAAGCTACTCGGATTCCCGTGCGACAACCGGTTCGTCCTTCGTCGCCGGTTATTCAGCCGCAGATTGCTAGCGGAACCCAACGAATCGTACACCAGCCCATCGTAAATCCACCGATTGCGAAGCCGCAGCCGGTAGATGGGCCGCGCGAAGAAAAGGCCGCTACCGTTTCTTTGAAGCAGGAAAAAGAATTGCGGTTTTATTTGCAGCTCGAAAGTCCGATAGCGGATGCTCCTTCGATCGGCGAGAAGACGGCTCGGCGGTTTCAGGCGATCAAGGTGCGAACCGTGGCCGAATTGCTGGCTCTCGATCCGCCGACCGCTTCGGCGCGGCTTGCCGTGGGATGGATCGACGCCACCGTCTTGCGCAACATGCAGTCGCAAGCTGCGCTGGTTTGCCGCGTGCCGCAGTTGCGCGGCCACGATGCGCAAATCCTGGTAGCGTGCGGCGTGACCGATCCCGATGCCCTGGCGAGAATGGATGCGCGAACTCTGCTGGCTCAGCTAGAGCCATTCTTGGCCACGACGGCCGGTGAACGGATCGTGCGATCCAGCCCCAAGCCGGACTTGGAAGAAGTTACCGACTGGATCAACTGGGCCAAGTCGTCTCGGCCGTTGAAGGCGGCGTAACGTACTCATCTCGCGAAGAGAGATGAGTGCTTCCCCCCTGCCCTGCCGGCTAGATCGTCTCGAAGACACGATCGATGGCGACCATCCGCAACTTCGCGGAGATTGCGCCGTGCCGGGCGGCACTCGTCGAATCGACGGCAGCTCGAAGCTTGCCGAATGTTCGCAGCGCCGACATGGCATCGGACTGTTCCGCAACGTCCGAAACCGTTGTGGTGTTCGTGGAATCGCCGGACACTTGACTGGCCATCACGGCATCGACAGCCTCCGTGGAGGAAGCGGTTTCCGAGCCGCCGCTATCCGAAGTCGTTGCGGAAGTTGTCGTCGCGGTGGATGCTCCTGCTGCGGAACTCCCCGACGAACCGGGTGGCGGCGCGATAACCATCGATGCAAAGTACGATTGCGTGCCGGTGGCGTTTGCCACCACGAAGCCATCGCACGTCGCTTGAAGTTGAGCCCAAGTCAGTGCCGAGGTCGGTTGATTGCTGCCCCAGGGGTTGTAGAGCGTGAAGGTCTGATTCGCCGCATTGTAACCGATCACGGCATAGGCATGGCTGCCGTAGAGGCCGTAAGGCAGCGAGGAAACGCCCATTGTACCGATGGTTACTGCGTTCTTGGCGTTCATGCCATTGATGAGGGCTTGCAAATCGCTGTTGCTGGAGAGCGAATAGGACGCCGCATCGTGGCCGAGCACCTGGGCATCGACGTCGGCCATCCAACCGCCTTCAATGGCCGAGTACGTATTCGTACCGTCGCGGCCTTCGTTGCCCGTTTCGTTCCATTGGGCGTAAGCCTTTTCGATCAGCGCGATCCAGAGGCCCGGCGGGTTGGTCGTGCCGGCTCCGTAGCCGTCGAAGATCAGCCTTCCGCCACTGGTCGGCAGCTTGTCGTCGACGGTCACGTAGTCGGCTCTGCCGTTATTGTAAAAACGGACGGTCCACGTATGAACGCCGGACTTCGCATCGACGCCGTTATCGACGATCATATTTTGAATGGCCGAAGGTGCGGTGTCGCCGATCGTGCCCAGCGACGAAATCAAATAGCAATCGCCCAAGTATCCCTGAATCTCGTCGTTGTGCGTCGGCGTACCGGCACTAAACAATGGGCCACTCACCGTGCTATAAACGTAACCGCCGGTGGCCGGATGATCGGCACCGAGGAACCACTTGCCGACGAGTTTGTCGAGTTGCGAACCGCTGCTGCCAACGGTAAGATTCCCGAGCGATTGTCCCAGGTAGTGGGCGTTAGCCGTGTTGCCGTTGATGATGTCGCCGGCGAGAACCTGGACGTAGCCGGGAATCTTCAAGGCTGCGGCGTCGGCAAGGAGCGTTCTCAAGTCGGCCATCAGGCCCGAACTGAGTACGCCCCCGTTGAGTGTTTCGGCGGTGCGGAGGATCGCAATCAGATCGGTACGGTTGATCGACCCGTCGGCGTCGAGGCTTTGCGTAAGGCTGGAGAGCGTGGCATCCTTGATGCCCATGAAGGACGACGACAACGTCACCGCGCTGTTTGCCGTAAGGCTGCCGCTGTGAACGGTTACCGTGGCCGAGGTTGCGTTGAGCGTGGCCGGGGCCGTGTAGAGACCGGAGCTTGCGTTGATCGACCCGGCACCCGTCATCGTCCACGTCGCGCCGGAAACCGTGCCCCCGATTGCTTGACCAAACTGATCGATGCCCACGGCGGAGAATTGCTGCGTGCCACCGACGGCTACCGTCACA
This sequence comes from Planctomycetota bacterium, assembly GCA_025353625.1. Classification (GTDB taxonomy): domain Bacteria; phylum Planctomycetota; class Planctomycetia; order Pirellulales; family Thermoguttaceae; genus JANXQG01. Next base: position 3,616 of record JANXOJ010000649.1, read on the forward strand.
CTTGGAGGAGAAACCTGGATGCCCGTCAGCGTCTGGCCCAAAGTGACGTTGACGGAACTGGTCACCGAGAGGCCGTCGGTCGGGTTGGTGATCGTGGCCGTAAACGTGTAGGTTCCCGCTTGGTGGAACGTGGCGGTTGCGTTCTTCGCCGCGTTCGTGCCGCTTGCGCTGAACGTCGGCAGTGCCGCGCCGGCGGGACCGGAGGCCGACCAGGAATAGACCAAGCTAGAGTCCGTTCCGCCGTCGCTGCCCAGCACGGCAAGTTGCACGGTGTTGCCGGTCAGGTTGGAGGCCGCCGCCGCCTTGGCGACCGTTGGAGCGGGCACGGCAGGTCCGCTCGTGGTAATCGTGAGCGTCGGCCGATAGGCTATTTTGGCGTTCTCGCGCGATGCGAAATCGACGGCTTGATTGCGACCGTAGTTCGATACGGCTCCAAGGATGAAGCTGGCGATGCCGTTGGCGTTGATACCTTGATTGACGAGCGAAGTCACGTCGATGGCAAGGGGCTGGCCAGCCACGCATTGCGATCCGGCGAAGGTGACGTATTGACCGGTGCCGTAGGGCGAGTTGTACCAAGTCGTCGGGCCGGTATCGGCGGTATTCGTGCCGCCACTTCCCTCGACCCACGAGTCATCGACGTCCGAAAGCAGTTGCACGCCGACAGTCAGGTTCGCCGCGCTGCGGCCAACGGCGAGCGGTGTCAGCGTAAGAACGGCCTTGGCGACGGTTCCGTTGACGCTGCCCAAGTTGAACTTCAAATACGATTCGGCATCATCGCTGGTATACGACCGCGAGTCGTTCTGGACGAGCAGGTCGGCCGTATTGCCGTAATTTGCGTAGGGATTATTGCCATTGACCGATGCATCGGCCACGGGACTGAGGGCCACGCTCGACCCTGCCCCGACATTCGCGCGTTGCACGGCCGCGAATAACGGATTACCACTAAGAGCGAGTCTTGGCTCAAGTGTTTCAATGCGCGGAGAACGGGTGCTCCGTCGCGAGGAACGATTCTTAGATGCCACTTTGGCGCGATTGCCGGAGACCGATCGAAAGAAGAAACTCGACATCCTCTGACTCCTTAAAAGAACGGCAACGGACTCCCGAAAGAGAACTGGAAGACCCGTCGCTTAGCACGGCCTTGCCCTCAGCCGTCCAAGTCATTCGTGAAAACGAAGTACCATCCACAACCTACGTACTGTCAGCATACACGGTTACCGCAAGCAAGGAAATCCTTCAAAAAGGGGGAGGGTAGAATTTATGTTGCCGCGCAACCCCTTTCGTGGCTGAGTTTTCAGAATAGGACGGAACTAACGGACGGCAATACCGGTTGCCACTCTCCGAGGAAACGAAAAATCGCAGAATCTGCCTAGACAAGCCCACTGGTTTTTGCGACACTCCCACCCGCTTGAAATACTTTTCGGCATTTCCGGGAGTTTTGTCGTGAATGTAATGGATCGATTATTGCAATGGTCTCGCACCCCAATCCTCCTTGCCTGCCTAGCTACCGGATTAACGCTCTTTGGCTGCGCCGCGAATAACACGAAAAGCGGCCCCCCAACCGGCTATGGCCCTCCGGGTGGGGTGAGCAAGGCATCGGATAACAGTTCGTGGAACTGGTTCGGCAGCGAGGAACCTAAGAAGGACCGGACTCCCAGCGATTTTATCTCCCGGCCAAGGCCAGAATAGGGACAATGGGAGCAACTGCGATCGGAGGCAAAAAGCGTGATTTACAAGCAATTTAGTCACTATTGGCAGACCTTGCTCAACACTGCGATCCTTGGGATCACGGCCGCTACCCTCCTAACGGGCTGTCTGTCAAGCAGCGGTCCTGGGGGTCGATCCGGGGGCCTGCTCTTTCCAGGCCAAAGGGAGGCCGCCTTGAAAAAGAAGGTTGAAGCGGACAAGTTCCCCAGTGCCCAGCAGGCCGGGGTTAGCAGTGCTGCGACTGCGGACAAGAACTAAGCCGAATCGGCCTGCCAAAGGCCGTAACTGCCATAAACGGCCCGATTGAATAGAAGAAACTACCGATTTTTGCCATTTTATTCCGTGGGGCCGCTTCTTTCCCGACGGTAACCGGACTAAACTGTTGTAGGGCACGTGCTGCCCAAACTTCCGTTCTCTCCGAGGTTATGAATTTGCGGTTACCTTTTGTCTG
>JANXOJ010000658.1 GCA_025353625.1 Planctomycetota bacterium
CGGCTTCGCGCTCGATGAGTTGCTCTCGGCGCAAGAGCGCTTGGCAATGTCCGAGTTCGATTTCGCCACCGCCGAAGCGGCCTACAACGTGGCGCTGATTGCCCTCTGCCGCGCCACCGGAACGATGGTCAATACGCAAGACATTAGCGATGTCCTCAAGCAACCCTGCTTCGCACAAACGAAGAGGGAAATGCGATAGTTGCACACCATGCAATCCTTTGCCCCATTCAATTTCGCCGCGGATATTTGGTCGATTGTACGGCCGCGCACGAGTTCGCTAAAACTGTTGAACGCAATCCACGCCACAAGTCGCGATCTGCGGACTGGGAGCGATGCCGCGCTGAAGAACGCCGCCGACGAGCTACGTTCGGCAGTACGCAAGGGAACGGACCTTACGCGAAACGAGATTCTCGTGCCGGCGTTTGCTCTGGTATTTGAATCGACGCGGCGCATCCACGGCATCGAGCTTTTCGACGCGCAACTTTTGGCCGGCATGGCGATGGCCCAAGGCTCGATTGCCGAGATGGCGACGGGCGAGGGGAAGACGCTGGCGGCCGCATTGCCGTCGATGCTCTTTTCCCTTGCCGGTCTCGGCGTCCATGTGGCAACGCCCAACGCCTACCTAGCCCAACGCGATTTCGAGCGCATCGGCCCAATCCTCCAATTACTCGGTGCCAGCGCGGGGCTCGTGCCCGAATCGGCCGACACGGACGCCAAACGAATCGCTTACGCCTGCGACGTGGTTTACGCGACGGGCTATGAACTGGGCTTCGACTATCTACGCGATCGGCTTCAAGTGATGAGCATTGCTCGGCCCGGCTTGGGCGAGCGGCAACTTGAAATGCTTCGCGGACGACCTTCCCCGCAGCCGCTTCCCGTTCAACGTCTCAGGAGCTACGCGATCATCGACGAGATCGATTCCGTGCTGATCGACGAGGCTTGCCTGCCGCTCGTCTTGAGCGATAGCAATGCTTCCACCGGCCATCAAGAAGCCTACCTGGAAGCCCAGCAGGTTGCCGCGTCGCTGCTTGAAGGCGATGACTTCATCGTCGATTCGCAAGCCCGTTCGGTGACGTTGACCCGCGCCGGTCAGCAGTTCGTCTACGAACATTACACCAGCCGGCTTCGCTTTCCTCTCGATCGCCCCTGGGCCGCGTACGTCGAGCAGGCCCTGGCGTCGCAGCGCCTCTATGAGCGGGATGTTGACTATGTGGTGCAAGACGGCTCCTTGATGTTGGTCGATGAGTTCACGGGCCGCATCTTTGCCGAGCGGACCTGGCGCGACGGGCTGCATCAGTCCGTGGAGGCCAAGGAAGGCTTGTTGACTTCGCCGGAATTGAAGACCGCGGCACGGATTTCGCGGCAGCGTTTCATTCGGCTCTACAAGACGATCTGCGGCATGACCGGCACGGCGTCCGGCAGCCGTAGCGAGTTCCGCCGACACTATGGGCTGGCCGTAATGCAGATTCCCTTGCGAAAGGCGAACCGACGCGAAACGCTGCCTTCGCGATTTTTCGTCGACGCGGAATCGAAATATCGGGCCGTGGTTGCCGAGGTCATCGCCGTGCATCGCACCGGGCGACCGGTCCTCATCGGTTCGCGGACGATCCGCAACAGCGAATTGCTGGCCGAGCGGCTCGCAGCGCAAGGCGTGCCGTTGGAATTACTCAATGGACGGCAAGACCGTGCGGAGGCCGAGATCGTTGCTCGGGCCGGCGATTGCAGCGCGGTGACGATCGCTACAAACATGGCCGGTCGCGGCACGGACATCGTCCTCGGCCCCGGTGTGGCCGATTTGGGCGGGATGCACGTTATCGGCGTCGAATGTCACGAGTCGGGCCGCATCGACCGCCAACTTCTCGGGCGTGCCGGACGCCAAGGCGACCGAGGGAGCGGCCGATTCTTCGTTTCCGCCGACGATCCCCTCTTAGTCGCCTATGCGCCGAGGCTGTGCCGCCGCATGGCACAATTGCACAACGACGACGGCGAAATTGCCGTCGATCTTTCTCGCGACGTCCTCATCGCCCAGCGCGCGGCGGAGGCTGCCGCTTATGCGGCTCGCCGTCGCATGTTGGCACACGACCGCTGGATGGATGAGATGGTGCAGATGTTGGGGTGACAAACGCACTTCCTGCTACCGCCGGATTTTTCATTCCAACCGGCCCGCCTTCCCCGCCCGCACATTCGGCACAATCCGGCATCTTTCGCCCACCGCTTCATATTCGCGCGGTTCTTGACGATACGTCGAGAGAACCGATTGGACTGCGCGGATGGACCACCGCTTTCCGCGACGCCCGACGGTTCGCTGGCTCGAACAACATTTCGCCGAGCGAGCTGCGTTCGTTGTGATCCAAAGCGGTGATGCAACAAACCCCAGTACGAACAGTCGCTATGAGAAACTTTCTATCGCACAGTGTCATAACTATCGCCGCGTTGGCAACTGCTGCCGTTCGCGGCGCCTCGTTCGATGGGTTCACGGAGCCCTTTCATAAGATCGAGGTTGCCGCCTCGGAGACCGGCACCGTTGCCCAATTGATGGTTCGCGAAGGCGATCGCGTGACCAAGGGTCAAGCCTTGGCCACACTCGACAACGACGTGCTGGAAGTCTCTCGCGAAATCGCCACCGCCAACGTGCAAGCCAAAGGCAAGCTCGATTCGGCCATCGCGGAACGCGAACTTCGCAAGACTCGGCTGGAACGGATCGAACCGCTTCGCGCCGAAGGTCATGCCAGCCAAGAAGAAGTCGATCGCGCTACGACCGATTTGGCCGTCGCGGACGCCAATTGTCGGGCCGCTCGCGAGCAGCATCAGCTCGATGAACTGGAGCGGAAGAAGATCGAAGCCATGATCGAACGCCGCACGCTTCGCAGCCCAATCGATGGCTACGTGCTGAAGCTCCAGAAGGACGAGCGGGAGTTCGTCTCCGCGAACTCGGCCACCGTGGCAACCGTCGTCCAGCTCGACCCGCTGCGAGCCGTATTCTCTCTGCCGACCGCCGCTGCCGCGAAGCTGACCGTCGACGGCACGGTTGACTTGGAACTGCCGGAAAGCGGCGCGAAAGTCCGCGGCAAAGTCGAGTTTGTCGCCCCAGTGACGGAAGCGGAAAGCGGCACCGTTCGCGTGAAGGTGCTGATCGACAATGCCAACGGTGCCTATCGCTGCGGCATCCGCTGCGTACTCAGTGCGGAAGATGCCAAGAAGGCACCTGCGGAAAAGGATTTTAACGCCGGTTCGATTCAGAAGTAGTTTCTGCAATGCGTAGGGCGTCGAGCGTACCGCGTCCCTGCGCGTCGTTCCAATGTTCGCTCTGCACTCGGGAACGGCGCGGTGACTCGTTCCCTACAGCAACACATAAATGCCGGCAATCATGAATCGCTACAACAGTGAATCCGTCGCGACGCAATCGCACGTCGAGCATCCATCCGGCGTGCGTCTCGATGCTTCCCACGCGGCCGCTTGGGAAGCGCGGACGACGGCGGCCATTCTGGACCTCGTACAGAAGACCCAGCATGCGGACGATCTGCCCGACGCTTGCCGCACGTTGGCAAATGAGTTGAAGCAGTATCTCGGATGTGGGCAAGTAGCCGTGGGACTGTGCCGTCGAGGTCGAGGACGCTGCCGCGTTGCGGCCGTATCCGGAATCGCCGATCTCGATCTGCGCAGCGATGCGCCGCGCCGGCTGGAACTGCTGATGGACGAGGCGGTGCTCCACGACAACGGCACGGAACCCAACTCGCGCTCCGGCGACTCCCTAAGCGTCCCGCTCCGCTGCCACGATCGGACCCTCGTCGGCGTATTGACCTGCATCGGCCCCGCCGAGTCAATCGAAAACGACGCGAATCGCCGCTTCCTCGAACTGGCCGCCTTGGCCCTTGCGGGAACTTTGCAACTCCTGGAAAGGGCCGAAGGGGGAATTGTACGACGGAGCGTGCGACGGTTTGCTAGGGCCGTTCCGAAAGTTCGCGGCCTGGCAATCGCGGCGGCAGTTGCCGTCGTTGCCGCCGGGCTGTGCATTCCGGTCCGTTACGACGTCGCCGTGCAATGCGAATTGCAGCCCAACGTCCGCCGCTTTGTCGCCGCGCCGCACGCAGGCGAGTTTCGCAAGAGTCTCGTCAAGCCGGGCGATAGGGTCGTTCAAGGCCAACTGTTGGCGCGCATGGAAGACCGAGAATTGCGCTGGGAGCTTGCGGGAGTGACTGCCGAGCAAGAACGCGCGAGCAAATCGCGCGACGTCAATATGGCCGCCGGCAAGACGGCCGCCGCTCAGATCGACGCGCTGGAACTCCAGCGGCAAGAAGTCAAACGGAAGATGCTCGAACGCCGCTTAGCGAACCTGGAAATCAAAAGCCCCGTCGATGGCATCGTTGTGGCCGGCGACCTGCAGCGATCCGAAGGCGTGCCGGTCACCGTGGGGCAGGTGCTCTATGAAGTCGCGCCGCTAGGCCGGATGACCGCCGAATTGGCCATTGCCGACGACGAAATCTCCAGCGTATCGCCGGGCATGGCGGTAGCACTGCGGCTCGACAGCCACCCCGAGCGTCAATGGAACGGAACGCTCGACCGGATTCACCCGCGATCCGTGACGCGCGAAAAAGATAACGTATTCCTCGGCGAAATTCCGCTCGACAACGGCGACGGGGCATTGCGATCCGGCATGAAGGGACGCGCGACCGTCCGCGCCGGTTCGCGAAGTCTTGGCTGGTTGCTGTTCCATCGACCGTGGAATTATTTGATGACCTGGTTGGATTGGTAGACGATTGGGTGGGTCGTCGCCGACACCACCCGACTCGACTGAATCGCACGCGGCAATTTAGGAAGCATTACGTTGAACTCAAACTCACCACCGCGCCCCACCGATCCGCCGCCCGCGAACGGCGCGGGGAAAACCGACGTCCGCGAACCGATCGCCGCACGGCTCAAACTGCGCGACGATCTGATCTTCTCGCCGGACCTGGAGCGCGATCGACCGGGCTACACGATCGAAGACTCGCTGCGCGGAAAATTCTTTCGCGTGGGAATGCCCGAGTACACGTTGCTCATGCAACTCGATGGGCAAAGGTCGATTACCGAGGCCGTCGGTCGGGCCGCCGTCCGGCTCGGTTCGCAAGCATTGAGCGAAAGCGAGGCCCTGGCACTGTGCCATTGGGCGATGGAAAGCCATCTTGCCCAGCCGCACGGCGGCGAGTCAACCGCGCGCATTGCTGCGGCCGCCGCCCGACATGAGCGGAAGCAGGTTGCGGCGATGGCCAATCCGCTTTGTATTCGGATTCCACTCATCGACCCCGACCGGCTGCTTACGCGGATCGTTCCGTGGTGCCGCTGGCTCTTCACTTGGCCGGCACTTGCAGTCTGGATCGGCACGGTCGGCTACGCGCTCTATCTGGCCGGCAGCGGCTGGACTCGCATTGAATCGTCGGCCGCCGTGATACTCGGCCGCGACAACTGGCTGCGCTTGGCCGCTGCCTGGATTCTGCTCAAGGTGCTGCACGAGACGGCCCACGGTCTGGCCTGTAAACGCTTTGGCGGAACGGTCGGCTCGGCGGGCATTTCCCTGCTATTCTTCATGCCGCTAGCCTACGTGGATGTCACCTCGTCGTGGCGTTGTCGTTCCAAATGGCAGCGGATTGCCACCGCTGCCGCCGGCATTTACGCCGAACTCTTCGTGGCGTCGATCGCCGCGATCGTGTGGGCCAATGCAACGCCGGGCGTTGTGCAAACGATGGCCCTCAATATCGCCATGACTGCGGGCGTAAGCACGGTCGTCTTCAACGCCAATCCCTTGATCCGATTCGACGGTTACTTCATCCTCTCCGATTTGCTGGAAATCCCCAACCTCTGCTCGTGCAGCCAACAATGGATGGCCAACTTTTTGCAATCGCTTCTGTTGGGCCGCGATGCAGCCGCGCCTTCTTGGCCACCGGCCAAAGCGTGGGTCGTGCGCACGTATGCCGTCGCCGCACTGGTGTGGCGAATCCTATTCATGCTCACGCTGGCTCTTGGGCTCGTCGGCGCGTTCGGCCGGTTGGGAATGGTCCTAGCCACTTTGCTTCTCGGCTTCGCCTGGGGAATGCCCCTGGTGCAAACCGGTCGCCGCTTGATGCAGGCCGCCGCCGGGCAATCGATGAACGTGCCGCGCTTGGCGACGTCCATCTCCATCGCGGCCTTGACGCTGGGATGCATCGCCGCGATTCTCACCCGGCCCGGTCGCGTTGCCGCGCCAGCCGTCGTCGAGTACGCCCCCTTGTGCATTGTGCGGGCCGCGGCCCCCGGCTTTGTGGAAAAGATTCTCGTCGCAACGGGCGATGCGGTCGCCGCCGGGCAGCCAATCGCCCTGTTGCACAACGATGAGATTGAGGCGAACCTGGCCGACCTGGAGCTTGCCCGCGACGAGTCGCTGGTAAAAAGCCGCATGTTTACGCAGTCGCAAGAGTTGGCCAAGCTACAGATGGAAGCGGCGGATCGCGCGGCGATTGAGAAGAAAATCTCGGAACTTAAAACCCGCGTCGCGTCGCTGACCGTTCGCGCTCCCTCGGCCGGCCGGGTCTACGCGCGAAATCTCTCGGCACTTTCGGGACGCTATCTCCAAGCCGGCGAGGAGATCGCCGTGCTAGGAAACGAAGACGCCAAGGAACTGCTCATCGCCGTACCGCAGGACGATGTCGAACTGTTTGGAAAGCATCTAAAGGCCGGCAACGTCTACGCGCGAACGGCGTCGGGCAATTATATCGCCGCGCGACTGACGAGCATCGATCCTCGCGGCAGCAGCGAGCTTCTTCATCCCGCGCTGAGTGCCACGGTCGGCGGGCCGCTGCCGGTCAAGCCAACCGCGCCGACCGAGGAGGCCGCCGATAAGCCGGAGCACAAGTGCGAGTTGGTCTCGCCCGTCTTCCAAGGCAGAGCCGCATTGACGGCAGCCGAAAGCCGTTCGCTTTGTGCGGGACAATTGGCGACGGTCCATTTTCGCTCGGAGGAAGAGACCATTGCGACGCGGATTTATCGCGGGGTGGAACGCTGGGTCGCGCGGATCGTGCAAGCGTCGCACCCCGCTTCGATCTGAGAATGCTCGGTAAAACTGCACGACCTCGAGCCAAAATCAACGCACATTTTCCGCCGAAAGCCGCGACTGCGAACGAACTTTGCCGTTCGACCGCATGGATTTCACAATGCGTTGACACTCCTTCCACGGGTGGGGTATAATCGGTCCTTTGTTGGCTGCCGGTGGCCCACAATATCGGACTTCGATAATGACACCTATGAATAACGACACCTCAACTCCTTCCGATACCTTGCGGATCGGTTCCCATACGTTTCACAGCCGACTGATTGTCGGCACCGGCAAATATGCCAGCTACGACTCGATGCGGCAGTCGCTCGATATCTCGGGCACGGAGTGCATCACGGTGGCCGTGCGCCGCGAGCGTTTGATCGATGCGAAGGGCCAGAACATTCTCGACTTCATCGACACCTCGCGCTACACGATCCTTCCCAACACGGCCGGATGCTTCACGGCCGACGAGGCCATCCGCGTCGCCCGACTGGGCCGCGAGATTCTTTCGCAACTAAACAACCCGGGGGCCGACTGGGTGAAGTTGGAAGTTCTCGGCGACACCCGCACGCTGCTGCCCGACCCGGTTGCCACGCTCGAAGCAACGAAAAAACTCGTGGCCGACGGTTTTCAGGTGCTGGTCTATACGAGCGACGACCCCGTTATGGCCAAGCGGCTCAAGGAGGCTGGGGCGGCAAGCGTCATGCCAGCCGGAAGCCCCATCGGCTCCGGTCAAGGCGTACTCAACCCCAACGCCATCCGGATTTGTCTCGAGTATCTCAAGGAGAACGATCCCACCTACCCGGTGATTGTCGATGCGGGCGTAGGCACGGCTAGCGATGTCACCGTAGCGATGGAACTGGGTGTCGATGGCGTCTTGCTGAACACGGGCATCGCCCATGCAAGAGATGCCTGCCGAATGGCTCAGGCGATGCGGCTGGGTGTTGAAGCAGGGCGATTGGCTTACTTGGCCGGACGCATCCCTAAAAAGCTCTATGCCACGGCAAGCAGTCCGACGGAAGGGACGATTGCGGCCAAATAAATTGGCTCGTTTGCCCAATCAACTGGGGGCAGGAAATATACGTTGCCCCAAAGGGGCACAGGCATACCAGCCCAGGGCAACGCTTTGGGAGACCGGGCCAAAACATTCCCGCGTTCCGAAGGAACGCCGCATTCCGTTGGATTCGCAACCCATATCCCATCGATGCGGCGTTCCTTCAGAACGCATTTCCGTGCGCCATCCCAGCCCCAGGGTTGCACCCTCGTTGTTCCACATATCTTTTTCTGCTATTGGTGAAATGGGGCCGTTGGGGGATCATGTGCATATAGTGAACTAAGGCAGGGAGGCGAAGCGAGTCAAGGAGGACCGCACATGCTTGCGCCATGGGTGATGGATGAAATGAAGACTGCCGATTTGAAAGATAAACGGTTGAACGAGCGCCTCGCGCAGGTGCTCTCCGCGTTGTCGGCGCTGCCGACAGCCAGCATTCCCGCAGCTTGCGGCGGCCGCGCCGAGATGGTTGCCGCCTACCGCTTTTTCGAGAACGACAAAGCGACGTTCGACAACATCTTGCAGCCGCACAGAGATGCCACGCGGCAACGCATGGCCGCGCAGTCCGTGGTCGTGCTCGCACAGGACACAACGGAGATCAACGTGACGCGACCGGAACAGCAAGTCGACGGTGCCGGTCCGTTGGATGGCAATTCGCGTCGGGGCGCGTTGCTGCATCTGATGCACGCCTTCACTCCGGATGGCACGCCCCTGGGCAGTGTTCAAGCAACGGCGTGGACGCGCGAGGAGGGCACAAAGTGCGCGACGTTGTCGCGAGCCGAGCGCGCCACCATTCCCATTGAAGAGAAAGAGAGCAATCGCTGGGTGCTTACTCTGCGTCGGGCGCGCGAGGAAGCCCAGCATTGCCCCTCGACGAAGTTCATCTGCGTGGCGGATAGTGAAGCGGACATCTATGAGGTTCTGGTTGAAGGGACGACCGAACCGACGAACGGGGACTGGATCGTGCGTGCATGCCAGAATCGCGCTTTGCTGGGAGAAAATGGCGAAAAGAACGGGGCCAAACTTCTTCGCGAACAAGTTTGTGAACAGCCCGTATTGTTCCAGCACACGATTTCGGTTCGTGGTCGCAAGGCGAAAGTCGCCTGCGAAACCCGAGGTCGACGCCAGCCACGTCAGTCGCGCCAAGCAGAAGTCGCGGTGCGCTCCGCACGGGTGACGCTGCGTCCCCCTTCGCGCCCGGATCGTACGTTGCCGGCGGTGACCGTGAACGTCGTCTTGATCAGCGAGGTCAATCCGCCACCTGACGACGAGCCCATCGAATAGATGCTGATCACGAGCCTCCCCGTGGCTGACATTGAGCAAGTGCGACAGGTCATTGAGTATTACTCTGTGCGATGGATGATTGAAGTTTTTTTCCGCGTTTTGAAATCGGGCTGCCGTGTCGAGGAACGATTGTTCGAGTACATGGATCGTCTGTTGAATTGCTTGGCCATCTATCTCATCGTCGCTTGGCGAACCTTGCATGTGTGTCGTCTGGGACGCAGTTGTCCTGAGATCAGTTGCGAGGCGATCTTTGAACCGGCCGAATGGAAATCGGTGTGGAAGGTGGTTTGCCGCGAAGATACTCCGGTCGAGCCGCCCACCTTGGGAATTTTTACCCGGCTGGTGGCGCAACTCGGAGGCTACGTCAATCGAAAACGAGCCGATCCGCCTGGCCCTCAAACGATGTGGATTGGACTGCAACGTATGCATGACTTTGCTACTTGTTGGTTGCTCTTCGGCCCCGACGCTCAAAAAGACCCATAACTTGTGTGTAACAACGAGGGTTGCACCCTGGGCTGGTATGCGTTGCCCCTTTGGGGCAGGAAGTATGCGTCGCCCCGTTGGGGCAGGACTAGATTGATGGAGGACACACATGCCGCAATCCCTTTCAAACATTCTCCTGCACCTGATTTTCAGCACCAAGGGTCGCCACCCTTGGCTGCAAAAGGACATGCGGGAGAAAGCCCATGCGTTTCTTGCGGGAGCCGTGCGCCAATGCGATTGCGAAGCCTATCGGGTGGGGGGCGTTGCGGATCACGTTCACGTCGCCATCCGACTTTCCCGCACCCTGTCTGTCGCGGACCTGGTGAAGGAAATCAAGACCGCCTCCAGCAGATGGGTGAAGACGCAGGATGCCACGCTCCATGATTTCGCATGGCAGCAAGGATATGGAGTTTTCTCCGTGGGGATGAGTCAGAAGGAGACTCTACTCCACTACATCGACAAGCAAGAGGAGCACCACCGCACGCGGAC
>JANXOJ010000689.1 GCA_025353625.1 Planctomycetota bacterium
CTCCTCGGCAAACGCGCCTGGCAGGCAGTACATCGCGGCCCCAAAGGCCAGCCCGCCACGCAGCATATCGCGACGAGTCAAAAAGGTATCAGACGATTTCATCGCTCAATCTCCGAAAGAGGGGGGGTACCAAAGTCGTTCGCAGCTATTATAACGCAGATAGGGGCGGAATTATTTCAACTGTGAAATGAAATTACGTCACCTCCTCCGCTCAAAGCAACTCGACGTCGCGTCCTGATGAAGCTCAAATTCCGTAACTGAATCCCCTTCCGGCACGCTCCGCCATCGGCGGTTGGCCAAACTGGTCGCGAATCGCCTGAATTAGTCCCTCTGCCTCGGGCGGCAAGGTTGCAACTTTTTGGTCGTTTCCACGGCGATAGATGCAAACCTTGATTTTCTGGAACGACTGGGGAAGATCGATCATTCCCATCCGGGAATCTGGATACAGTCCGAGCAAGGGCTCGCGGTAGCCCAAGGCGACGCCTGCCCCCTGATGGGCCAATTGGTAGCGGATAGTCGCTTGGGGCATGCGATGGATATTCCCCGTGGTGGGTGGCTTTAGCCAGTCCTGCACGTCATTCGCCACGCGACTTAACGGGATCAAGACAATGACCGCGCGGAGGCAGCCCAGCAACACACTTTCGCGACGTGCATCGTCCTCGATTTCGAGGCAATCGACGAGCCCCTTGAATTCTGGCACGTCCTTACGGAAGAACAATACCTGGTTCCAGTCGCACAGTGGCTCCACGACGATGCCCTTCAGCGCAGACACCTTTGGCCCGACGCAAAAATGAATCTGAAGATTCAGCACGCGGTCTTGTAGTTCGTCGGGATAACCTTCGACGACTTGTAGATCGGTGTTGGGCCACGTCGGCAGGAACCGACCTTCTTTCAAGATGGCCGAAATAAAATGCGAGCTTGCGGAATGGGTCATTCCCACATCGACACATGCGCGTCGGTTCGCATTCTTTGAAGTGATATCGCGATCGTACGTGGCGATCAGTTCCTCGAAGATGCGTGCCGCATCGTGTCCCTCATCGGTCACGATGGAACCCCTGCCAGGCGTGGCGCACACCAAGAAACCTGGCTTCATGCCCATTTTCGCCTCGATACTGTGGATGTGCCGGCCTAGGGACGTTGCGGTGAAGTTGAGGCCCTGGGCGCGGAGTTCGAGCGCAACGTTCTTGAAAGAGCGCGGATTTCTCAGCATCCGCGACAAATCACAAACCAAGCGCATATCCCCAAAGTTCAGGTCGTTCATAACTGCTCCTATTGCAAGTACGAGTAGCTTGAAGGTGGCCCAGGCGAGTTGTGAGCGTGTAGTAAGCGGCAAAGTAGGGATGCAGCACCGGCCAATAGTGCGCCGCAACGTCACAATACACAGAGCCTATCCGACTTAATGAGAAATGGCCAGCAAAAGTTCTGGTGATTTCCTTGTTTTTGTGACCGCTCGCGGGAAACAATTGAATCTGCGGGGAATAAGTAGTTCCCGCTAGTCGAGCGAGACTATTGTGCATGGGGCAGCATGGGAGACTCTGAGCCTTGGTATTCGCCAAAAATTCGCAGTCTTGCAGCCATTTGCCCACCGATTCCCTCCGGCAGAGGGAACCTACATCCGCCTCGATTCAGGAATCCTAATATCACGGAAAGGCACTACAATGATCGATCGACCCCTCGGTAGCAATTGCAAGGATCGTTCGCCGCGCCGCGTCGGACAGCAGAAATGTATTTTGGGCTGGGAAATTGGGCATCGTAAAGCCATCGGCTTCCATCCATCGCTTCGAGCCGACGATAATGGCTACGATCCCGTGACGTACCAAGGCGACGGGCATATCGTAACGATCGCCCCCACTGGCTCGGGAAAATTTGTCTCCGTCGTTGGGCCGGTATTGAGCGAATACCCGGGCAACGCGACGCTGATTTGCCTCGACCCCAAGGGCGAGTGCTATCACGTTTGGGCACGGCGGCGCCGCGAACTTGGGCAGCGCGTGATCCTGATCGATCCTTTTTGTAAGGTCAGAACCGACGCCGACTGCCTCAACCCGCTCGATCTTTTCAAGCTTCCCGGGGCACTGCTCGACAGCGACTCCGAAATGCTCGCATCGTGCCTTTCGCAGGGACACGAATACACGACAGATCGCTATTGGACCGACACCGGCCTGGGATTGGTGAGCGGAATTCTTCGCTACCTGGTATCGCTCGAAGAAAGTTTCCATTCGTTCGATGAAGTTCGCAAGTTCATGTATCAGGACGACGTCGACTTTAGCATGGCCACAAAGCTCGATCTAGAAGTCGTTCCCGAAGGTTTGGCCCGCGATGAATTCGTGGCCTATTTGCAAATTCCCACCGACAAGACGCGACCGTGCGTGCTTTCGACCGCGCGGACGTTCCTGAAGTCGTTGGGCGGCAAGGAGGCGGCTGCCCTATTGAGCAAGTCGACGTTCTCGCTCATAGATGTTTGCGATGGCAAGCCGATGGCTATCTTCATCGTGTTCCCCTACGATAAGATGGCATCTCACAAGAATCTTCTGCGGTTGCTCTTGCAGGTGTTGTTCACGGCGATTGGCCGAAGAGACCGGATTCCCAAACATCCGTCGCTGTTCCTGCTCGAAGAGGCGGCCAGTTTAGGAGACCTTCCGGCCTTGCGCGAGGCGATGACACTTTTTCGCGGCGTCGGCGTGATCGTCCATTCGATCTGGCAAAACGTCGCCCAAATCAAAGCGGCTCACCCAACGCAGTGGGAAACCATCCTCAGCAACTGCGGCATCTTGCAGGTATTCAATGCCTACAACCCGTTGATAGCTGAAACGGCGAGCCAGCTTCTGGGCTGCTCGGCACGCGAGTTGATGACCATGCCCCAGGACGAGCAGGCTACGTTCATCCAGCGCCGAGGACTCGTTCGTTCTCGGCGGTTAGACTATCTGCACGATCCGCACTTTGCCGGCAAGTTCGATCCCAATCCGCTTTACGAGCAGGGGGAGGAACTCGATTCGGATTTCAACTCGGATACGCATTCTTCGCCTCCCGCGCCGCACTTCCATTTGAAGGTTCAGGCCGACCGACCGAACAAGCAGACGCCGGGCAACTGCGAAGGGCCGCTGTGACTTTGCAGTGCAGTGGCCCCAGCCACCCCCTATTCATCGCTCCTCGGAGCGTGGGAACGAGGTTGCGCTAGCGATACTCGGTCGCCTCCATCCCGGAAATATGTTGCCGCCAGGCGTCGAGGTGTTCTTTGCTCAGCCCGTTCTCGCGGACGATCTCGGTCTCCATCTGGTGTTCGGTCTTGGGCACGTGGACGCGGACCTTCAAGCGGCCATCGGACTTGTAGTGGAAGTTGACCTCAACGGGCGACTTGGCCGGCAGGCCGGGCGGGAGGTTTGTCACGCTGCAACGGCCAATCGCCGTGCAATCGTCGGCGGAAGGGCTTTCGCCTTCGCAGATTTGCACGAGAATCGAACGCTGATCGTCCTTGGCCGTCTGAAAGACCCGCGTGGCCGTGACCGGTAGCGGCGTATTGCGCGGGATCACCGTGCCGTTGCGGCGGCGCTTCGTCTGCGGATCGATGCCGACCACTCCCAGGCTGTGCGAATTGACGTTTCGGATGCTGAAGTTCGCCGGCTGGCCGTTCCGCTTGGCAAGGATCAGCCCGGCACGAAGGGCCGCGCCGTGGGCAACCGCTTCGTCGGCGGCGACCGACGCATCGGCCGCCTTGCCGCTGACTTGTTGCACCATCGAGCGGATCATCGGCATACGAGTCGAGCCGCCGACCAACAGGACGCGATCCAGATCGGCCCAATTGAGATTGGCTGCCTGCAATGCTTGCACGCAAGTGAAGCGCGTCCGATCGACGAGATCGAGCGTGGCCTCGTCGAACTGCTCGCGGGTGACTTCCACGCGAAGTATCTTGCCGCGATATTCGCAAACGATGGGTGCCTTGGGCCGTGCCGAAAGTGTCCGTTTGGCGTCTTCACATTCCCGCCAAAGCTTGCCGACGGCGGCAGCATCCTCGCGAAGATCGAGCGCGTGTTCTTTTTGAAAGGCATCGGCCGCGATGTTCGCCAGCCGCTGGTCCCAGTCGTAACCGCCGAGTGCCACGTCACCGTCGGTGGCCAAAGCCAGGAATTCCGTGCCGCGAATTTCCATGACGGTAACGTCGAAGGTGCCGCCTCCCAGGTCGTAGACCAACACCCGACGCGGCTTTTCGGCAACGCCCGAGGCATTCAGAAAACCTTGCTGGAAGCCGAAGGCGACGGCGGCGGCGGTCGGCTCGTTGATGATGTCGAGGACTTCGCAACCGGCCATGTAACCGGCGTCTTGCGTTGCCTTGCGGCGAATTTCATCAAAATAGGCCGGTACGGTGACGACCACCTGTTCGATTGGCCCCATCTGCTGTGCGGCGTCGCCGCGCAGCTTGTTGAGAATCCACGCCTGGATGACTTCCGGCGGGTACTTCTTGCCTTCAATGACGCGATGGTAGACGCGGTGGCCCATATCGCGTTTGGAACATTCGGCGACGCGCTGGGCCTCGACGCTCATCGCCTTCATCGCTTCTTTGCCGACGACAACGTCCTGGCCATCGAAGAGTACGACGCTCGGCGTGAGGCGGTCGCCTTCGGCATTCACCAGCGTCGTCGGTTGTCCGCGCTCGTCGAGCCGTGCCACCACGGAATAGGTGGTGCCCAGGTCAATGCCGACGGCGGGTGGGTTGGGTTTCGTCATTCAGCCGAGATAGGTTGAGAAAAACTTGCCGGTAGCCTGTAGGAAACGTTCTCCGCGGCGTTCCCGAACGGCACGCAGACCGATTGCCCATTCGTAGCGGCACCGAGGCCGTTCGCTCCAGCGGTCAATAATAAAGTTATTCGGTCGGTTTACTCTGTTTGTTGCCCCACAACTGCGGTAAAACTTCGGGGCGAATATGCCGGATCATCAAGT
>JANXOJ010000690.1 GCA_025353625.1 Planctomycetota bacterium
CGATAGCGATCGATCGGCCCGGAGGAAATGGTGGGAAAGAAGAACAAGTAGGCCAGATATTGGAACGGCGAAAGCGATTTAATCAAATTATCGTGGATGCCGATAATCACATCGATGCAACGAAAGGTGACGTAGGAGATGCCCAGGAACCCGAACGCCGTATGCGGTTGCCAATGCGGCAGAAACTTAACGACGGCCAAGGGCAGCAAGGCAAGCACGATGGCCGCGTAAAAGGCCGCTCGATGGTTCGTGCGGCCGCGAATGGAGAGCAACGACAGCGCCACAATCGTCTGGAAGAGGGCATAACCGGCCAACAGCGCGATTGTGGGGATATCCCAAAGCGGCTTTTTCAATGCGATTCCGTCCGCCACGGCCTCCGTCCCCAGTATGTCGCCGTATTGAACGACGAGCATGAAGAGCGTCGCCGCGACGATCCAAACGCGGGAGAACCCGCGAGCCGAACGGATCAGCAGCGTGGGGACGACGATATAAATCGCCAGCAGACCAAAGTACGTAAAGTCGGCGAATGGAATCATGCGAACAACTCGGCCAGTTTCCGCCGGTCGGCTTTGCCGTTGGCCGTCATGGGAAAGGCTTCCAGGAAATAGAACTTGCGCGGTAACATATACGTCGGCACGCGCTGGCCGAGCTGCGACTTCAACCCCTGCGAAACGACAAAGTCTGATTCCGCCGGTCGCTCGTTGAGAATCACAAACGCGGCCAGCGAATCGGCCCGATCCTGCTTCATCACCGCCAACACGACGGCATCGCGAACTCCCGGCAGGGCTTGCAAGTTGGCCTCCACATCGCCCAACTCGATCCGATAGCCGTGGAGCTTGATCTGATTGTCGATGCGGCCGCCGAAGAATAGCAGATCGTCTCGATAGTAGCCTTCGTCGCCGGTGCGATAGGCCCGCAGACCGTCGAGCATGAAGAACGCACGTTCCGTGAGATCGGGCCGGCCCAGGTAACCGGGGCTGACGTGCGGGCCGGCAATGATGATCTGGCCGCGCTCGCCGGGGGCGACGATTTGCCCGCTTTCATTCATAATCACCATCCGCGAGCCGGGCATGGGATAGCCGATCGGCAACGTTGCATAGCGGGCCAGCAAATCGCGATCGACGCGAACGGAAGTTGTTGCAACCGTCGCTTCCGTGGGACCGTACGTGTTCCAAACTTCCGCTGTGGGAAACCGGTCGAGAAGTTGGCTGGCGACTTGCGGGGCGAGCGTTTCGCCGCAGAACAGAAATCGCCGCACGTTCGGCAGCATCGTGGCGGCAAAGCTCCGTTCGACGAGACACATCTGTGCGAACGATGGCGTCGAGACCCAGGTCGTTACGCCCGAAACGGCGAGCGATTTATAAAGCTGCTTGGGGTTGGCGATGTCGTCCCGCGTGATGCTGAAGACGGTGCCGCCCGTGAGGAGGCTCGTGTAGCTGTCCATGAAGGAAACGTCGAACGAATAGGGCACCTGATTGAGAAACGTTTCCGCTTGCTCCTGGAACGGCTGCTCGGCCAGCATCCAATCGAGAAAGGTAGTCAGGCAGCCGAGCGTAATGACGACGCCCTTGGGCACGCCCGTGCTGCCGGAAGTGAACATGATGTAGAACGGGTCGTCGGGCTGCAAAGTTCTCTGTGGCGGTGCGTCGCCGGAAAGGTCGAGAGCTGCCACGTCGCTGGGCGACACTTTCAGCCGCACGTTGGCCGCCTCGACGACTTGCTCAATCCGCTGCGCCGGCAGCGAAGCGTCCATCGGGATATAGGGATGCCCCGCCTTGACCGCGCCCAAGAATGCAATCAGCATCTCCGGTTCTTTATGGCCCACAACGGCGACCGGGGAGCGATCCGAGTTGAGCGTGCGAGCGATGTGAACCGCCAGCGCGTTCGATTTCGCGACGAGTTCGCCATAGGTCAACGTGCGGTCGCCGGAAATATGGGCGAGGCGGTCGGGTGCCTCGCGCCCCCAGCGGTCGATTCGATCGAGCAGATGCATGGGCGCAACTTCCTAAAAACTCTGATACACAAACGGCGGCGTGGAAAAATCGCCGCGACCATAAATGGCAATCAGCCCGGCGATGATTCCTAAGTAGTATAACGTCAAAGCAATTTGCGTAACCCACGGGTTACCGCAAAGTGCCGTTATAGAAGTCAACCAGTGCTTGGTCATAGTAGACCCAACCCCTCGAGTTCAAGTGGCCCCATTGATCGATGACAAAATCGACATCTCGATCGCGTTCCCGAAAACAGCGCAGTGGCACGTTATGCCGGTTGGCGATTCGGGTCAATTTATCGTAGAAGACGGAGCGATATTCGGCATTGATGCCTCGGCTGTCGTAGTATTGCCCCATGAGCGGCGTGCTTAGAATCAGGCTCTTTGCGCCCAACTCGTTCAACGTCCGCAACAACAGGTCGAGGTCGGTCCATTCCGCCGACGTTTCCGAGTAAAAGGCGAAGTCGCCCTTGGTCAATGCGGTTTCCGAGTTGGTCAGCTTGTCTTTATACTCCAGCCAATAGTCCTTCTCGAAGCCGTAGGGATTGTTGTTCGTCCGTTCGAGCGACTCCTTGCGGCTTGCGGCTTGGATCGCAGTCCAGTCCAGCGTCCGGGCCGCTTCCGGCGGATCGGTAGCCTGCGTCGGCTCCGTATTGCTTAGCCCGCGCACGTATAGGTAGGTTTCCCAACGATCCTGCAAACGCAGCACGAACGACTGAAGGTGGCCCAGCGGCAACGCCAGATAGTAAACGCCGGTCGACAGCGGCGAATTTTCGAGCAGATTCTCGACGCCCATGCGAAGGAGCATCTCATTGCGCATCGTCGATGGATAAATCTTCAGCCGGGCAGCAATGCCGCGTTTGAGTTCCATACTGAGCGACGTACTATATATCGTATCGATGGCATGTAGGGCGGAGAAGTTTCCGGCGAAGGTTTCGATCTGGACCATGTCGCGGCCATAGTAGGAAATCGGCGAGAGTGAGACGACGACTTTTTTGCCGCGAACGCCCGAACCGACGGAGGCCAGTTTCTGTAACATCGCCAGACTGGTCGTATCGTCCATGCCCACCGGAGAGACGGCAAAACCGATCGGATGCTTCTTGAAAAAAAGCTTGGCGGAAAACGTGTCTTGCGTTTTGAGTTCCGAGCTTCCGTAGATCGGCAGCAAATCGTCGCGATGGAAAACGGCCGCTTGGACCGCCGTGCCGACCGTCTTTTGCGGGAAGATATTGTCGGCGAGCGAATAAATTTCGCGATCTACAAGTTGCTGGATGCGGTAGTTGCCGACAGCCAAGATGCCAACGGTCAGCAACGCGGCCACCAGCGCGGGGAACAAATGGGGTGTCTTCATGGCCCGACGCGCTGCTCCATATAGGCAATAATTTTCGCCGGCGTGGCCCACATTTCGCGATCGAGTTCCGCCGGTGAGATTTCCACGGCAAACGCCCGTTCCAGGGCCACGATCAACTCGACCGTTTTCATGGAATCAAGAATCTCCTGCTGGTAGAGCAGCAGATCGAGGTTGTGGGCCACTTCCTCGACCTCGGAAATCTCGGCCAAGA
The DNA here is from genome assembly GCA_025353625.1 of Planctomycetota bacterium. GTDB lineage: Bacteria > Planctomycetota > Planctomycetia > Pirellulales > Thermoguttaceae > JANXQG01. Next base: position 3,553 of record JANXOJ010000690.1, read on the forward strand.
TCGTCAGCGTTTTTTCCGCAGTTGACATACCGTCCGATTGCTCCGAAGAAGAACCCCAACCCAACGCCTGGTACAGCTTGCAAGCGATGCGACAACCTACCTATCGTAATCGAACCGCACTTCAGGCAAGTTTGAGCTTGCTCGGTTAGATTGCACTTGTCCAATACGTGGCACTCAACGAGGGTTGCTGATTGTGAAAGTCATCAAATCCATTGGGAGGGCCACGGATGGCCAAGTATAAAGGATATCCAAAGCATCCGCAACCGAATCGACAGAAATCCCGGAAGTCTCGTACTATCTGCCGCCGTCCAATTTTCCGGAAGGCTTGTCACTTTCGGGCAGCAACGTGATCGGCAGGGCCGCGTTTGAGCGACAAAAACCAGTCGCATAGGAGAGGGTCAGCCGGGCTGCGGAACCGAAGGACGAGTGCGGTATCCTTGTCAAAATCGGTGTCTCTGCTAGGCTTTACTGTGCCTATCTCTCGCAGCCAAAGTGCGTAGGGTGTCAATTCGGTCGCTCCTCGACCCAAAAGGCAACCTTGCGTGGCGGCGATGTTCGGCGACAAATGACGCGAATGCTCGGTAACATCGCGCATTTGCCCCCGTAGCTTAGGGATAGAGCAATGGATTTCTAATCTTGTGCCAAAGGGTACAAATGGGGTTTACGTAACTCCTTATATCTGTTATACTTACGTCTTGTAAGTTATGCGTCTACACGGGGCTTGATTCTGTTTTGTACCCCCGATAGCCCCCTCTTGTTGGTATAATATCTGTAGTCTACTGGCCTATGGTGTGCAAGTGATTGCACAGTTTGCTATGCGTCGTCGTCGTTATCCCGCTGCATTGGCGAATGATCTTAGAGCTATCAAGGCATTAGAAGACCTGCGGCATCCGTCGTGCCCCGCCTTCTCCCCGCCCTCTCGATGATCCAAGGGCGGGTTGCTCTGAAGAGGCTTGGAAGGTGATAACCGGACCCATTAGGAAAAGAGAGAGTACCGATGAAACGACTCACGATTGCGATCCCTGATAGCCAAGAGTGGTTGCTTGACGCCTTGGAATCTCTGAAGGGTCACGGGGCTTGCCCTGGTGCCTCTGTCTCTCAGCTTGTGAGGGAGATTCTCGCCCGCGAATTGAAGCATCTTCGTAAGCCCTCCCGCCTTGCGTTGGCGATGGCAGATAACGGATACGATGGACCGAATGACCTCTGGTAAGGAATTGACCCCCAATGCGTTGCTACCGTGCTAGTGTAAATTTGACCAATGGTAAGCGGTTCTATGTCGTCGCCCGCGACAGTGACGAAGCTAGGGAGAAAATCACCCGGATT
>JANXOJ010000030.1 GCA_025353625.1 Planctomycetota bacterium
CCTGCCCAAGCAGGAAGAGAAGACCATCCGCTTTTGGAAGGAGCGGGGAATCTACGAGAAAACGCTCGCCGTTCGTAGCGACGCCCCGGCCTTTGTCTTCTACGAAGGCCCGCCCACGGCCAACGGCCTGCCGCACCCCGGTCATTGCCTTACGCGGGCGATCAAAGACCTTTTCCCCCGCTACAAAACCATGCGGGGCTACCGCTGCGAACGCAAGGCCGGCTGGGATACGCACGGGCTGCCGGTCGAGGTCGAGGTATGCAAGGAGTTGGGCATTCACGCCAAGGAAGAGATCGAGGCGTTTGGCATCGAACCGTTCATTCACAAGTGCATCGAGAGCGTCTTTCGCTACATGCAACAGTGGGAAGAACTGACCGAGCGGCTCGGCTTCTGGATTCATCTCGACGAGGCCTACGTCACGTTCCATCAAAGCTACGTCGAAAGTGTCTGGTGGGCACTCAAGACGTTCTTCGAGCGGGGCCTTCTCTACCAGGGACACAAGATCGTTTGGTGGTGGGCCCAAGGCGGCACGGCCCTTTCGAGCGGCGAAGTCGGCCAAGGCTACCGCGAAGTCGCCGACCCAAGCGTCTTCGTGCGATTCCCTTTACTACCCTCTTCCGGAAGTGGGAGAGAAGCCGCGACCATTTCGCCGGGTGAGGGCATTCCGTTCGTTCCAACCGACACCGACCTCCTCGTCTGGACCACAACCCCCTGGACGCTCCCCAGCAACCAGTTCGCCGCCGTGAAGCCGGACCTGGAATACTCCGTCGTTCGCTTCCCCGAAGAATCGCGCAAACTCGTCGTGGCCTCGGCTCTCTTGGGATCGATCGCGAAGAAGATCGGAAAGGAACCGCAAGTTGAAACTAAGCTTTCCGGCACGGACTTGGTCGGGCTTTGCTATCTGCCGCCTTTCGACTATTACCATAAACGACACGGCCAAACCGAGGGGCAACTAAAATCAGGCGGAAAACAACACGTCGCTTGGCGGGTCGTGGCGGCGGAGTTCGTTACCGTCGATACCGGCACGGGCATCGTCCATCAAGCCCCGGCCTTTGGTGAAGTTGACTTCGACGTCCTCCTTGCCGAGCAGGCTCGTTTTATCGACGGCCAAGGCCCACAGCTTATCTGTGCCGTCGCCCCCAACGGCAAATTCACTCCCGAGGCCCCCGACTTCCAGGGCCGATGGGTCAAGGAGGCCGATCGCGATATCATCCGCGATCTTAAAAAACGCGGCTTGCTCTTTCATCAAGAGCAATATCTGCACGAGTACCCATTCTGCTGGCGGGCCGATGAGGATCCGCTCATCCAATATCCGCGCAAGAGTTGGTTCATTCGCACGACGAAGTTTCGCGACGAAATGTTGGCAAACAATCGTCGCATCAACTGGATGCCGGAACATATCCGCGATGGCCGCTTCGGCAATTTCTTGGAATCGAACGTCGATTGGGCACTCTCCCGCGAACGCTACTGGGGTACGCCACTGCCGATCTGGATTTGCGAAGCGACCGGCCATGCGGAAGCCATCGGCTCCTACGACGAATTGCAAGCGAAGCCCGGCGCGACCGGATTTGATGTTTGGGAGAAAGCGAAGTTGGCAAATCCGGCTTTGGCCGATCACTTGCGCATCCACAAACCGTATATCGACGCCGTGACCTACGATTCGCCCCAGGTGCCCGGCAAGCGGATGCGGCGCGTACCCGACGTCATCGATTGCTGGTTCGACTCCGGTGCGATGCCATTCGCGCAGTGGGGATATCCGCATAAGGAAGGCTCGAAGGAGCGGTTTCAAGGCCAGTTCCCCGCAGACTTTATTAGCGAGGCGATCGATCAGACCCGCGGTTGGTTTTATAGTCAGTTGGCGATTAGCACGCTGTTGTTTGGAAATCGAGCCGACGATGCAGCAAATGCTGCTTCGCGAAGAGACGTGCCCTCGCCCCCTCTCCCGCTTACGGCAGAGCGGAGACTTGTGCCTCCGGCCCTTCCCTCCGACGCGGAAAAAAGTAATGCGCCTTACCCGCATCCGTTTCGCAATTGTATTGTGCTTGGGTTGATGCTCGGGGAGG
>JANXOJ010000035.1 GCA_025353625.1 Planctomycetota bacterium
GTCCAGATGGGCGTTGGCCTCATGCACGACCGAGCCAATCGACGCGCCTCCGACGTGCGGGCAATGCCCGACCTTCGGACAACCAGATTCGAGTTTGGGGTAAAAAACAAAATGCATCGGCGGCCACTCCTTGGCAAACGCGATGCACTATACCCTCTTATTGGGGAGGGCGCAATAGGTGTTTGGAAGCTAAACTGTTACTTCCTTGTAGCGGTGGAAATAATCTCTGGAATAGCCCAGTATCTTGCAGGCTTGTGAAACGCTGTCGAGTTGGTTGGCCAGGTCGAGCAGTCCGAGGCGGTTCACGATAATCTTCTGATCGGTCGTCGTGGCTGAGGCTCCTTGTCGTGGTTTGGGGCAGGAACATAACCCAAATCAACGGTTAATGTCAGAGCAAGCCTTAACGCTTACGAAGACCCCGGCCAACATCGATGCGGCCAATCGGACGTGTCGCCATTCGTGGTCGATCGTTTCGAGCCGCGATGATTTTGAAATGAGTCGCCGTCAATCGACAAACTGTCGCGGTCGGGCGGGACGGCCGTAGAGGAAGCCTTGTCCTAGAGTGAAGCCCATTTGCATGCAGGTGGCATGTTCGGCTTCTGTCTCGACACCTTCCGTCAAGGCGGTGATACCGAGATTGCCGACCATCTGCACCAAGGCCGCCAAAACTTGTTGACGTTGGGCGGTGGCCGTGTCGATTCCGCGGATCAACGACATATCGAACTTCACGCAGTCGGGGGCCACCTCGGCCAGCTCGTTTAACCGCGACTGTCCGACGCCGAAATCATCGTAGGCCAAGCGGATATTCAATCGCGTCAGGACGCTGCGGAGTTCGGCAAGATGAGCCCCTTTATTTACGGCCGACTCGTGGATCTCCAGCGTCAGCGGCCGATCGGGCCACGCTTCGCGCAGGGCTTCCAGCGAACCTACGAGTTTTTGTTCGACCAACTCACGGGGATGCGTATTCAGGTAGAGGTGCGGCGGCTTCGGCATTTCCAGCGTGGATTGAACTCCTTCCCAACGGAGCATCGTGCTTAGTTCAACCTCCAAATTTAATTGTGCCGCCACGCCAAACATTTCCGCCGGAGTCTCCAGGCCAAAAAGTCGGCTGCGGGCAAGCACTTCATACGCAACGGTTTTCCGGTCATCCAGGCGGACGATGGGTTGCAGGAAGGGCGTGACGGCATGGTCCGACATGAGTTTGTCGAATTGCACCAAGGCCAGAGCCTGGTCGCAGGCACTTTCCTGCACGGTGTGGGGGCTGTCCTGAGCCGATTGTTTGCGAATGCGATACGGCATGTTGGCGAACTGCACCAAGTCGTCCTCGGCAAGCGCAATGGGTTCGCTTACCCGATGGCCGTTGACGTAGGTGCCGTTGGTGCTTCCCAAATCGCGTAGAACGAGCGTCTTGTCGATCTCGATGAATTCGGCGTGCGTCGATGAAACGGTCTTGCACGATAGCGACAGCGGCAAATCGCCGCGTCGGCCGACGACGAACGGAAACTTAAAAATGGGCTGGTGACGAACTGACTCCGTGCTGTCGTACGGCCCGACGAGGAACCAGACCGCATTGGAGGTCGATGCTGTTGTTACCGACATGAAATGATCGCCTGCTGGAAAACAGTATGTGCCTAATCATCTTTAGCATACCGCTTGAGTAAAGCCAGCCAGTCCGAGGATTTCGGCCGAGTTTCATGGGGGGGAGGTGGGCTATCTCGTGGCGGTGAGACGCGTTGTGCGCGATATGCCGGCTGGAACGCAATTAGCGGTCCCAACGAATCTTTGCATTCGCGACGAAGGATTGCAAAAACCGCAACGGAAGAGCTTGCGTGTCCAACCTTTGACCTACATTTGCTTGAAGCGTATTTGCGGCCATCCGCGGAACGTGCCATTCAACCGAGGCAAAGATGAGTAGTACAAAGACACTGGACATTAGCGACGGACTCTTGGCATCCCTATTGTCCGACGACAATTTCGCTCCCGTCAAACCGGCAACCATCGAAGAGACCGGTTTGGGCGAGGAATTCATCGAACAGTTGATTTGCAAGTATTTGGCCGTGTTCGGCACGAACAAGGGGCGTTCCATTGCCGAACACGTATGCCTGCCGTTCAACATCATCGAACCGTTGCTGGGCACTTTGCGCACGAACCAGATCGTCGTGCATGCCGGCTCGGCGCCCTTCAACGACTATTATTACAGTCTCACGACGCAGGGCCGCACGCGAGCGATGTCGTTCATCGAAGCTTGCAGCTACGTTGGCCCGGCCCCGGTGCCGATGGTCGATTATGTGATCTCGGTCGAGGCCCAGTCGATTACTGCCGAAGCTCCCGGCCCGGAGAAGCTCGCCGAAGCGGTACGCGGCATTTCGGTCGATTCCAGCCTCTTCGAGAGTCTTGGCCCGGCCGTCAACTCGGGTGCCGGCATGTTTCTCTACGGGGCGCCTGGCAACGGCAAGTCAACGCTTGCGAAGCGATTGACGCTCTGTTTTGGGCAGGAGATATGGATTCCGCATGCGATTTATGAAGACGGACAGATCATCAAGTTTTACGATACGGCCTACCACAAGCAGGTACTCAACGACGAGCGCAGCATCACGAAGTGTGGCGACCACGACCGCCGCTGGCTGAAAATCTCGCGGCCCACGGTAGTCGTCGGCGGCGAGCTAACGATGGACAATCTCGAGCTGCGCCACGATTCGCGGAATAACATCAATGAGGCTCCGCTGCAAATGAAGAGCAATTGCGGCTGCCTGCTCATCGACGACTTCGGACGGCAACGGATCGAGCCGGCCCAACTGCTCAATCGCTGGATCGTGCCGCTGGAAATGCGGTACGACTATCTGACACTTCCGACGGGCAAAAAGCTTCAGGTGCCGTTCGATCAGTTGGTGATTTTTTCGACAAACCTCGAGCCGCGCGACCTGGTCGATGAGGCGTTTCTACGCCGCATTCCCTACAAAATCGAAATCGGCGATCCGACCGAAGACGAATTTCGCCAGTTGTTCCAATTGTGTTCCAAATCGTTCGGCTGCGAATATCGCCGTGAGGTGATCGACGACCTGATCGAGCGGCACTATCGGCCCGTTGGCCGCCGGCTGCGCCGCTGTCAGGCTCGCGATCTGTTGCTTCAAATTCGCAGTTACTGCAATTACATGGGCAAGCCGATGGAACTGCGAAGCGAGTATTTTGACCGTGCCGTGAAAACTTACTTCGCCACCGTATTGGGCCAGGATTCGTAACAGCAGCCTATCATGAGTACTACCCTTCCTTCGACATTTTCTCTCATCGAACCGATTCCAGGCTACTTCGTGCGCGAGCGTCTCGGTGCCGGCGGATACGGCGAGGTGTGGAAAGCCGAAGCACCGGGCGGGCTGATCAAAGCCATCAAGGTGGTCTACGGCTGCCGAGACGACGTGCGCGCGTCGCGCGAGCTTTCGGCTTTGAACCGCATCAAGCAAGTTCGGCATCCGTTTTTGCTCTCCTTGGAACGCATCGAGCTCATCGACGGCCACTTGGTAATCGTCACGGAACTGGCCACCTCGAACCTCAAACAGGAATTTGAACAGTGCCGCGCAACGGGGCTTGCCGGCTTGCCGCGCAATGAGATATTGTCTCACCTACAGGACGCAGCCGACGCGCTCGACTATATCAGCCAGGAATTCTCGCTACAGCACCTCGACGTCAAGCCCGAAAATCTTTTGCTCGTGGGCGGACGAATCAAGGTGGCCGACTTTGGTTTGGTGAAAGATTTACAAGACGTCAACAGTTCGATGATCGGCGGAATGACGCCCGTCTATGCGGCTCCGGAACTGTTCGATGGCAGGCCGAGCATCCATAGCGACCAGTATAGCCTGGCCATCGTTTATCAGGAGATGCTCACCGGCGTGTTGCCGTACGAGGGTCGTACGACGGCCCAATTGGCTGCGCAACACCTGCACAGCCGGCCGCGACTCGATCGGTTGCCCACTTCCGATCAACCGACGATTGAACGGGCTTTGTCGAAGGATCCCGACCAGCGATTCGGCAGTTGCCGCGAAATGATCGACAGCCTGCTCGACACCACGGCGAATGTGCGGCCACGGGTAAGCCGGGCACCGGCGCGGGGCAAGGCGGCTCCCGCCCCGGCGGGACCGCGATTCGACACGGAGGTTCTCTCGCGCGATGACATTCAGGCCGCCCGCCAAGCGGCAGGCGGGGGCTCGGCCATTAACGGTACGCAAGTCACCGATACGCCTTTGACCGTACACGATCTGCCGGCGTTGGAACTTTCTGCCGATGAGATCGACTACCGGCCGACGATTTTCGTCGGCGTCGGCGGCCTTGCGACCAAGGCATTGCAGTCGCTCTATCATCGGGTGGGGGCACGCTTTGGCGATCCGGCCGCTTTGCCGGCGTTGCAGTTCCTGCTGTTTGAAACCGATCCGGATACCGTCAAGACGGCAACCGACGCTAGCACTTCGATCCCCCTACCGGATAGTGCGTTCGTGTTGCTTCCCTTGCGGCAGTCAGCCGACTATCGCAGCGATTTATCGGGCCGATTTAACTGGCTCAGCCGTCGTTGGATTTACAACATCCCACGTAACTCACAAACGCAAGGTCTTCGTCCATTAGGACGCCTCACCTTGGTCGATCACATGGAACGCGCCGTGGAGCGAATGACCCAGGCCGTGCGCGCGGCTACCGACCCGGCAGCGTTGGCTACCACCGCCTCGACCACCGGACTGCCGTTTCAAAATGCCGTGCCGCGAATCATTATCGTTTCATCGACAACCGGGGGCACCGGCAGCGGCATGGCCCTCGACCTGGGCTACGTCGCCCGGCAGACTCTGCGAGAGCTCGGTCTGCCAGACGACTCAATTTGCGGCGTCCTAGCACACTGTAGCGGTCGGACCTCGCAAGGCCGCGAGTTGGCCGTGGCGAATGCCTATGCGTTTCTCGGCGAACTGAACCACTATTCGGATTCGCAACATATTTATCCCGGCGACCCAACCTGCGGCTTGTCGGCGTTTTCGCCCGACGATGCGCCCTTCAATCATGCCTATGTGGTCCATTTGGGCGAGGAGTTGGATTCCGAGGGCTTTGCGGGGGCCGTCGATACGCTTGCAAAGTATCTCTATTACAACGCCGTGACTGGTGCCGGCAAGTTCTTCGACAAGAGCCGCGCGATCCAATCGGCAGGCCGCTCTTCCGCGAGTGCCGCGCCGACCGTGCGCAGCTTCCAGCTTTGCCAATTGGGCTTCTCACCGAACGACCTTCCGACGTCTGCCGCCGAGGAACTGTGTGCTGCATTGATTGCGCGATGGCGCGGTGCCGATCTCCATCAGCCCGACATGTCGTCGGCTTCGCTCGCCGATCCGACCAGCCTTTTGGCCACGCACTTTGCCACCGGTATTTCGCCCGAGGACTTTCACGCCACGGTTGTGACGCAAGCCGAGAAAGCTGGAATCCAGCTTCAATCGGTATTGGCGAGCTTTCACACGGCACTTGCCGAACAGATGGGCAACGACCGAGAAGCCTATCTTCTGTCGGCCCTCGGCGAGTTGTTAAACCACTTCGCGCCCAAGCGAGGCTTCCTGGCGCGCATTCCGCCCAGCAAGGTGATCGTCGAGGCCCTCGATGCCATGATCCGCCACCAAGGGGCTCAAGATGCAAACCACCTCTGCATGGAATCGGCCTTGGATGCTCCCCTGGCCGCGTTCGTCGCGTCCGCCGTTCCGCCGTTGCAGGAGTGGCTCCTCGGGCTAGTCAACTCGCCCGACCATCGTCTAGTCGGAGCGCAACGTGCCGCCGACGCCTTGGCGGAGCATCTCCGCGATTTGAGCCGCCAAGCCGGCGCGGCGATCCAATCCACGATTCAGGAACTTCGCTCGATCAAGGATGTCCTACTCAACGACCGCAAGGGGAGCAAGCATTGGGTGCGCTTCAAAGGCATGTTCGGCAACCGTCGGCTGGTGGCCGATAAGCGGCTTTCCAACTACTTCCAGCTGCGGCTGCACGAACTGACGCTCGATACGTTTTGCCAGCTCATCGGGCAGATATTGGCTCAAGTGGCCACGGCAGGCGATAAACTGCGAAACATGGCGTCGGACTTCAATCGCTTGACGGAGCGGTTTCGTTCTGCGTCGACACCTTCGGAGATGCTTGCCGCACGTCCGCTGGAACTCTATCGAGTCGCAATCGCGCAAATCACCGTCCGCAAAGCCGAACTTGTGGCCGAGATGGAGGAATCGCTTGAAGACCAACTTCGTCTCGTGACGACGACCGATGTTCGCGACGTTCGCGGCATGCTTGCCGTCTCGATCCGGCAAACATCGCGCAAAGTGATCCTGCAAATGTTGAAGCAATTTGCCCTGCAAGAGATGGCGGCCGGTCTTCGCGGAGAGCCCCATCACCCGCTTTTCGAGATTCTCGACGGTTTGAAGGAAGCGGGAAATCAGCGGCTCAGCGGTTGTGGAGGCCAGCGGCGATTACTGGTCGTCGCCCCCGAGAGTCTCGCTCCCGAAATCCTGGCAAAGAACATAGGCGACGAGATCAAGGCCAATCCGACGGTCCTCGCCGATCCCGATAACGACGTATTCATTTGCTACGAGGTTGAAGACCAACCCTTGCGTCGCGTCGCCGCCGCCATCCTCGATCAGCGATATCACGCCGTGGAAGTTGCCTCGCGGCTCCACACGCGGATGGACGTGCCCTGGACGCCGCTGTAGGGATTTCTACCCCAGCCGGACGACCACGCTCATCGTGGACCGAATGGACGGCTTCTCCCACGTAGTCCGCAGACGCCGTTTGCGGCAGGACGGCACGCGGCGCGTGCCTGATACATTGATTCGTTTACTGCACTTCCTGCACGACGACCATATCGTGGGTCGTGGCGGACATGCCGGTGCCGGCAATGATAACGATGTGGTCGCCGGCGCGGAGGAGGCCGTTTTGTTTGCCCCAGTCGGTGGCGAAGCGGACCAAGGCCCGACTGTCTTTGAGGGGTGCGTTGGCCAACGGCGTGACGCCCCAGTAGAGGCACAGCCGCCGCAAGGTCGCCGCCGAATCGCTCACGCCAACGGTCGGCACGCGAAATCGATTTTTCGCCAGGCTCAAGGCCGTCGCGCCGGTCGATGAGGAGACGATAATCAACTTCGCGGAAAGCCGTTCCGCCAAGCGGCCCGCCCCATAAACGACCGCCTTGGTCACGGGATTCAAGGGATGCGAATAGGTCCAACGATGCTGGACCGGGCAGTTTTCGTCGAGGCAGTTCGTACCGCGTTCTTCGCGTCGCGGGGGGAGCAAGGTCTCCGCCGCCAGGGCGATGCGGTTCATCAGTTCCACCGTTTCGCGGGGATATTCGCCTACCGCCGTTTCGCCGGAGAGCATACAGGCATCGGCACCGTCGAGGATCGCGTTCGATACGTCGGCGACTTCCGCTCGCGTCGGCAGTCGAGAGTGCTGCATGCTGTCGAGCATCTGCGTGGCGATGATGACCGGCTTGCGTTGGCGGTGACATTCGGCGATGATCCGCTTTTGAGCGACGGCCACTTGGGCAATATCGATCTCCACGCCCAGGTCGCCACGGGCCACCATCACGCCATCGGCGGAAGCGACGATTGCGGTCAGGTCTTGCAGGGCCTCGGGTTTTTCGATTTTTGCGATAACGTGCGGCCCACCGGAAGCCGGGTTGGTCGTGGATGCCATCAAGAGCGCTTTTAACTCCCGCACATCTGCGGCGCGGCGGACGAAGCTCAGGCCCACGAAGTCGATATCGTTCTTAGCGGCCCAAATGGCATTTTCGCGATCGAGGTCGCTCATGGCGGCCACGCTGAGCTTCACGCCGGGAAGGTTCACGCCTTGGCGGCTGCGAATCAAGCCCGACTGCAAGACGCGGCACTCGGCCCAATCCGTGGAAATCTGTTCGACGACGAGGCTAACGGTTCCGTCGGCCAGCATGATGCGGTCGTTGGTTCGCAATTCGTCGATCAGCGGTTCGTAGGTCGTCGTCAGGTCGGGCATCGATGCCGTCGTGGGAATGTCCATGCCGCTGATCGTTTGTGCCGTCGATGCGGGGGCACTGCTTGTCTCGCCCCGCACGAAGCGAATTCGGTCGCCGGTTTGGCAGAGCAACTGGCCGTCGGGTAGCTCGCCCAAACGCATCTTGGGGCCAGCCAGATCGACGAGTACGGCGACTGTGCGGCCCGTCTTCGCCGAAGCAGTGCGAATGGCGGCCAAATTGATGTCCTGCCGCTCGTGGTCCGCGTGGGCCATGTTCAAGCGGAAGACATCGACGCCCGCCATGATTAACTCGGCCAGTTTTTCCACCGAGTCGCACGCCGGGCCGACGGTAGCGACAATTTTGGTCTGCGAATCGCGGGGTGTCGCTACCGCCGGCAAGGGGCGCGGCGCGACGAAAGACATTTGGTCGACAATGTTAAGGTCGTGAGTTTGGGAAGCCATAAAATGCCTATTCTGTAATATTTTGCTCCAAGTCTACTCGATTCAGCCGGAATCGACAATTGCAGCCCACTGGCCCGACAAACGGTTTCCTGTTATTGTGGCACTCATGAGCAACTGGAAAAACAAAATTGTCGTTGTCACGGGTGGTTCGCGCGGGTTCGGTCAGGTGATAGCGAGGCAGTTTGCCACCGCTGGGGCAAAAGTGGTCGTTGCCGGACGTAACGCGGCGACCGTGGAAACTGCCGCGGCTCAGTTGCGAGCGACCGGCGGCGACGCTTTTGGAATCCAGGCCGATATCACTCAACAACCGGACGTTGACCGGCTAATTTCCGAAACGCTTTCCCGTTATGGCAAGATGGACGTACTAGTAAACAATGCCGGACGGTCTGTCCGTGGCAGCGTTCTCGACACCACGCCGGAGCAGTTCCGCGAGTTAATGGAATTGAACTTCCTAGGGCTGGTTCGATGCACGCGGGCAGCGGCTCCGCATCTGCTTGCAACGCGCGGACACATCGTCAACATCGGGTCGCTGGCGGGCAAGTCGGCGGCC
>JANXOJ010000036.1 GCA_025353625.1 Planctomycetota bacterium
ATTCCCACGCGAAACGAATCTGAAGAGAGTTTTTCGTAAAAGCTCCCCTTCCATGATTCATACTACACTAGAAGAATCGGACCTGCAAGTAAAGTCGTTGTAAGCGTTCTGTTCAGAACGCGGAATTCGCAAATCCGAAGCACCGAAAGGCAGAAAACCACCCCATCTGGCAATTCTTAACCGCAAACGGGTGTGTAGTTAAATGCCCTCGCGGACGAAACCTCGCGAGCGATTAAGAAAATTGGGCCGCAATGGTTTGCTAGCAAGCGGAAGTCGCTCAAAAACCGGTCGGCCTGCGTCCAAAATAAATGCGACTTCGCCACGGCATTGTGCCGCGGCTAGCCGAATCACCGGCTCCTGCCCCAAAGCCTTTTTGTGGCGAAACGCACGGATTTGCGGATAGTGCCGAGCCAAGTCGCGAGCCACTTCACTGGTGGCATCCGTGGAACCATCGTCCAATATCCAGAGCTCAAATTGCTCGTTCAAATCCGAGGCCATATCCAATACGTTTTGGACCGTTTGGGACAAGGTAGATTGAACATTGCGAACCGGTAATAGAACTGTGAGAGAGCGTTTCAAGGCGGTTCCCTTCCATCAAATGTGCAAATCTTTGCGCCGTTGGTAAACTTCGGATTCGCTCCGGGGCAAACTCAAACAAAGCCTAAATTTCGACACCTACGCAGCCGTTAGCGGATTCACCGCAAATTCCGGGGTTGACGTAGTTGCGGAATGAGTCGGCTATCCAAGCACGAAGCGAAACCCGAGGCCGGAGGGTGGGATTCCAGGCGAAGGTGCCAAGAAGAGATTGCGAAAGAGTTCTGATTCGCCATCAACCCAAGCCCCCAACGCGAGTTGACGCATAATTCCGGCATGGTCTAAGGAACTGGAAATTGTTGCCACCCCCCGGCAGTGGCGTTTCCTGGGCATCCCGATTCGATGCCACTGCGCCCCTGGAAAATGGCCCCTTCTCTCGTTATGCTGGTAGATTCCCGTTCGCGACCTCGGGATAAACCAACCCCTTGAATTGGGACGATCGAGACATGTCTGAATCCACAACTACCGCAGCCGGCCCCGACTTCAGTCGCGGCGATGGCCTCGTGCCGGCAATCGCCCAAGATGCCAAGTCGGGCGAAGTCCTCATGATGGCCTACATGAACGCCGAGAGCTACGCCGAAACCCTTGCAACGGGCCGAGCGGTGTACTTCAGCCGCAGCCGCAAAAAACTTTGGCGCAAAGGCGAAGAAAGCGGCAACGTGCAACTCGTGCGGTCGGTTCACGTTGACTGCGATGTTGACACCATCCTCCTCAAGGTTGAGCAGATCGGCGGGGCCGCATGTCACGAAGGCTTTTCGACTTGCTTCTTCCGCCGCGTAACTCCGGAAGGGCTAGTCGTCGAAGGGCAACGAGTCTTTGACCCCGCTAAAGTCTATCGCAAAAAGTGAGGAAAGCACTCCGTTGTCCGTTGAGGTCGGCACCTATTTCCCAAGTCCTAAATTCTAACTCCTAACTCATTCCCTCCATGCCCAATACGCTCAAACTTGGTATCCCCGCCGGCAGCCTACAGGAGGCCACTGGCGAGCTTTTTCGCCGCGCCGGCTATAAAATTTCTTTCGGATCGCGAAGCTACTACCCTACCATCGACGACGACGAGATCGAATGTCTCCTGATCCGCGCTCAGGAGATGGCCCGCTATGTCGAGGACGGCGTACTCGATGCCGGTTTGACGGGCCACGACTGGGTCATGGAGAACAACTCGGACGTTCATGAAGTCGCAGAGTTGGTTTTTTCAAAAGTCAGCCGCCGCCCGGTGCGGTGGGTGTTGTGCGTGCCGGAGAGTTCGCCGATTCAAAGCGTCAAAGACCTTGAAGGCAAGCGAATAGCCACGGAGGCCGTCGGCCTAACGACGCGCTATCTGGCAAAGCATGGAGTGACCGCCCGCGTCGAATTCAGTTGGGGTGCCACGGAGGTCAAGCCGCCGCGACTGGCCGACGCCATCGTCGAGGTCACCGAGACGGGCAGTTCCTTGCGGGCGAACCATTTGCGGATTCTCGATGAGGTTTGCCAAAGTACAACGCGATTCATCGCCAATCGTGCGGCCTACGCCGATCCGTGGCGCAAGCAGAAGATCGACGACATCGCCATGATGCTGCGCGGCGCGATGGCTGCCGAAGGCAAAGTGGGCCTGATGATGAACGTGCCTCGCGAGAAACTCAAGCAAGTCTTGACGCTCCTGCCCGCCTTGCAGCAGCCCACCATTTCCAATCTGGCCGACGACGCTTGGGTCGATGTGAATACGATTGTCGACGAATCGATCGTTCGCAAAATAATTCCGCGATTGAAGGCCGCCGGGGCACGCGGAATCGTCGAGTACCCCCTCACCAAAATCATCGATTGATTCCCATGACCGCTGAAATCCGCTTAGCCGAGAAACTTTCCGAACTGAAGACCATGCTGCCGCCGCCGCCCGAGCCCAAGGGCGTCTACAGGCCGCTGGTCATTGTCGATAAACTGGTCTACACGTCGGGCCACTTGCCGGTGCGGGCGTCGGGGGAGTTAGTGCAAGGCCGACTTGGAGCCGACTTGGATATCGAGGCCGGCTATGCGGCCGCGCAACTCGTCGGCCTAGGCATCTTGGCTTCCCTGCGAAAGCAGTTCGGCTCGCTGGCGAGCATCCGCCGCGTCGTCAAAATCCTGGGTGTAGTCAACAGCACTCCCGAGTTCACGCATCAACCGGCCGTAATCAACGGCTGTAGCGACCTCTTCGCGCACGTGTTTGGCCGCGAGGCGGGCATCGGTGCCCGCAGTGCAATCGCCGCACCAACGTTACCGCTGGGGGTGCCGGTGGAGATTGAGGCGATATTTGAATTGGAGGGGTAGGGCTGGAAAGTCGAGTTGGCGTGAATCGGGCACATTCGTTCCAAAAAAGTCTGCGTTAATGCACTTCTCCGAGAAGTGCTAGCCGGACATTCCTTCACAAATCCCCTCTGCCCGCTAAGCCTACTCCGGCCAAGTGCGCCACTTCGTTGAGCGCGTGCAGTGTCGCGCGCGGGCCATCGAGTTCCAACCGCGATAAGGATGCGTTTTCCAACGTGAAGGGATTTAACTCGGCGGGAATTTTCAAGAGCGCCTTGAACGCCGCCGCGAGGATCGTCCCGTGGCTCACGATGATCGCACGCTTATAGTTTTGCTCGGCGATCGATTCGAGGACTGCCCGGCCTCGTTGCATGAGTGTTCGCCGCGATTCGCCCCCAGGGACGACATAGTCGGGATCGCCGCTGAGCCATTGGGCAAATTCGTCTGGACAGTCGCGTTCCAACTCTTCGCGAAGGTGGCCTTCAAAAATGCCGACTTTGATTTCGATCAGGCCCGGCACCTCGATAACCTTCATGCCCAAAACCGCTGCGATGGCGTCTGCCGTTTGCCGTGCGCGGAGCAGTGGGCTGGAGAAGATCGCATCGGCACTCAGGCTCTTGCATGCCGCGGCCACGGCGGCGGCCTGGCGGCGACCAAGTTCCGAGAGCGGAACGTCCACATTTCCTTGCACTCTCCCTTCCGCGTTGAAGGTACTCTCGCCATGACGGATGCAATAAAGTAGCATGAATTGGGTCTCAGTTTGGTCGGTTAGCGGAATGAACGGTTCATTCTCGCCAGCGATGGCCGATCCCGCAAGGGCTTCGTCAGAGTACCCCTCGCACTCCGCGCGATATCGAACGTCTTTCGCTAAATTGCCCGACGCACAATACGTGGGAGCATGAACCTCAATCGCGTTGAATGTGTCTCCCGAATGGAACCCAATACAGAGCCTTCCCATGAACGAGCCGAAGAAATTTGAACTGATTCCCACCGGCGAGGCGACTGCCATGCTGCCGGTGGGCCGTGCGCGACCGATCACCGTGATTGGCACCGAGGCCATTCGTGCCGGGTTCGATGATGGGGCTCTGCGGCAGGCCGTCAATGCCAGGCTGGCACCCGGCGTGACGGAAGTCGTCCTCAACCCGGATGCCCACATCGGCTACGGTGCCCCCATCGGCTGCGTGATGGTCTCGCCGACGCATATCTATCCCGGCCCCGTCGGCGTCGATATCAAGTGTTCCATGAGCCTGCTGCAACTCGATCTGCCGGCCGACGCCATCCAAGATCGGATCGTGCGGAGGAAGTTGATCGAGGCCATCTGCGTGCGGACGCCCACTGGGGCCGGCAAGGGACAGCGAAGCGTGAAGAAGTCCCGTCGCGTTGCAACGGACATCGGACGTAAGGCAATCCTCGAAGGAGCATCGCCGGAGGTTTGCACCGCGATGGGCATCCCGCCGCAGTGGGCAGAGCGTTGCGAAGACGCCGTCCATACCGGACACGACGAAACGCACGACGCACTTGCGCTGCGCCTTGAGAAGCACGATAAGGCCAACCGGTTGGGAGACTTCGCGGACAAGTTGAGGCAACTCGGCTCCTACGGCGGCGGAAACCACTTCGGCGAGTGCGAAGTCGTTCATGTTGCCGACAATCCTCGAGCACGCCACACCGCCGAGGTCTTCGGACTGCGCGATGGCCACGTCGCATTCCTCTCGCACTGCGGCTCTCGCGGACTGGGCCACAACTTGGCCGCTGGGCAGTTTCGCACGTTGCAAGACAAGTTCGCCAAGTGGAACATCCCCCTCCCGGCCGACGACCGCCACATGGTCTACGCCCCATTGGGAACGGCGGAGGCCAACGACTACATCGATGACATGTCGCTCGGCGCGAACTTTGCCACGGTCAACCACATGCTCATCAATGCACTGGTCTTGGAAGCCTTTCAAGAGGTTTTCCCCGGCATCGACGGACGGCTGCTCTACTTCATCAGCCACAACATCGCACGGAAGGAGATCGTCGAGAATACGGTCGCTTGGGTCCATCGCAAGGGTGCCACGCGGGCATTTCCGGCGGGCCATCACGCCTTGAAGGGAACGCCGTTCGCGGCCGTGGGCCATCCGATCCTCCTGCCCGGCAATCCGCAGGCTGGTTCGGTGGTGATGGTGGCCGACGAGGGTGCGTCGAAGAGCTGCTATAGCGTCAATCACGGTGCCGGTCGACAGATGGGCCGCAAAGACGCCATCCGCCGATTGGATCAAGCCACGGTCGATCGACAATTCGATGCCGACGATATCCTTACCAACTGCCGCCAGTACCCCAAGGACGAGGCACCGGCGGCCTACAAGGACTTCAACGAAGTGCTTCGCTCCGTAACCCTCGCCGGACTGGCCAGCGAGGTCGCGCGGCTCAAGGCACGCTTCGTAATCAAAGATGCAACCCAGGCGGATGACTGAGGCATTCTCCTAGCGGTTTACTTTACCGCTGCGGCACCGGCGGAGGCGACAGCATGGTCGTTTTCGACCGAACTGCCGGAGACGCCGATGGCACCAATGACCACGCCGGCGGAATTCGAAATCGGAACCCCTCCCGGGAAGGTGATTAGGCCACCGTTGGATAGCTCGATATTGTAGAGCGACCCGCCGGGCTGCGAGAGCTTGCCGATCTCACCGGTGGGCATGTCAAAGAATTTTGCCGTGCGGGCCTTGCGCAGGGAAATATCGATTGAGCCGAGCCACGCGCCATCCATGCGGGCAAAGCCCTTAAGATTGGTGCCGGCATCGACGACCGCGATGTTCATTTTGGTGCCCAATTCCTGGGCTTTTGTAATTGCCGCTTCCACGGCCGCTTTGGCCTGGGCGAGGGTGATATCACTCACGGTATTCTCCTGGATAATGTGTGGTTCATTGAAAAAATCGTTCCGCAATTATAGGCGGCACGGCCGATTGTCGGAAGCGTGTCAAAAATCGGCGGTTATAAACAAAAGGCTGAATTACCATCGACAATTCCACCCCACAGCCGAAAGAGGGGTTTTTCCAGGCTGGAAAGGCCATTTTCATTTTTTGACATTTTTTCGGGACATTTTTTTCAACAAATCTTGTATTTGGCGTTCGGCTCGGGCATAATCGAATTTCCCGGATC
>JANXOJ010000038.1 GCA_025353625.1 Planctomycetota bacterium
GGATTTTCCGGGGCCGGTTGCTCGACACGTGCGCGTGCCCAAGCAGAACTACTTGCCGCCCGGCCCCTTGGCGATGGAACGGCTCGATGCACAACTGTTGCAACTTGGCTTGGCAACCCTTGAGGAGCTGGTGCAGAAATCCAAGGAGGAAGAAGAGCCGTGGAAGCCGCGCCACAGTTACGATGCCGAGCAGGACGAGGAACCCAAGTGGGTGCTAACGATTTCGGAAAAACTTCGGCGGTTGTTCGATTGCGAGTATCCGGGCGTTCTCGACCTACGAACGCGGGCCGTCTGGGCGGCCGGCGAGCTCTTGATGGAGTTCAACGGCAAGTTCAACAACTTTGTCGGCAGCAAAGACCTAGTAAAGCAGGAGGGGATTCTTTTTCGGCATCTTCTGCGATTGATTTTGCTGCTGCGAGAGTTCCGCCCGCTTTGCCCGCCCGATCTCGATGAGGCCGTCTGGCATTACGATCTGGATGAAGTGATCGAACAACTCACGGAAAGTTGCCGAATGGTCGATCCATTAAGCACCGATAAAGCGTTGGAGATTGTGGACGACGAACCCGAGGAAGGGGTGGAGTTTGGTGCGGGGATTTTTGAGTGAGGACCGCCGAGAAAATAACGGTCGCGTTTAGGAATCGACGGAAAACAGCGTTCGCGTAGCCGGCAGGAAACGGTTCGCGGTATCGATCTGCCCACACCGCAATCTGCCCACACTGCGCATCGCATCCTCTTGGGATGCCGGTAGCTTGCGTCTGCCGCGTTAGCGGTCAACCGGGCGAGCGGGCGATGTCCAAGACGCGGGCCGCTCTCCAGACAAGAGGGCGGAAGTGAAGTAAATATGCGATGCCGATTTCATACCACATAGACAGCCGAACACCCAGCTAGGTTCGGCCTATGAATTGAGCAATTCGATGAATTGTTCGACTGTCATATTCGCCTTTTTTATTTGGTCTTCTAGCAGGCCAAGGCCAACGGTTTCGCCACCATGCACGGGGATTGATAGGCGATTGCGGTTAGTGGGATGCTTGAGGATATGGTGACTCCCTTTGGTGCGGCACCACTCAAATCCCACCTTGGCAAATACCTTGCAAGCTTCTTTGCCGGTAATCGCCGGGGGTCTAGGCATTCACGACAATCCGTGCAAGTTCCGCGTTCGTCGGGATATTTTCAGAAGTCGGACTGCACCAAGGAATGATTTCGCCATCTTCTGTGTAAGACTCGATCAAGCCGGCAATCGCTTCGCGAGCGCGCTCTATCGCATCCTCCTTGGTTGGGCCGCAACTCCCCGCACCAGGAAGATTCAACACTAAGGCGGACCAGGTTCCGTCATCTTCGGGAATGAGGCACAAGACGCAACTGTACCGAGTCTGCGTCCAGCTAGCGCCATCAGAAATTGACACGGCCGAATTTCCGGTAATCTCGTAGTTTTCAAAAATCCCAAGCGGCATGGCCATCTCTCCTTTTATATTGTCATCTCATCCGCAATAATTCGGTACGATCCAAGGAGTTCATTCTGCCATAGCACCTCAAATGCATATATGCCCTTCCCAGAAATCGGAAGCATTGGCAGTGGCATCCCGACTTCAACGGTGGCAAGACGATCCTTACATGCGAGCGAAATCTCAGTGCCGAATAGCGTTTTCTGCTCTCCGATGTTGATGAATTGCAGCAGCAATTTCGTGCCATCAACTACGTCCGTCAAACTCAAATACACCCACGGCGAACCCGCCTGGAGGCCACCAGCAATAATCCGCCGCTTGGTTCCATCCGGCTGTTCCACATCTTTATATGCAGGAGCCTTGCTGAACCAATAGTGAGTAAATGTACCAGCGATGATCTTCTTGCCGGACTTGTCCTCGTAGACTCGATCCGCCAAAACAAGGGCTTGAAGAACTGGCTTCAACTCGACAACCTCCGCGTATCTCAAGCCAAAAAGCGACGAACCCTACCGAGGCATCGCGCTCACGTCAAGACACACTCAATTCTAGTTCGTTCGGGAGCAAAAAAATAGCCGCGACGAGAATCGTGCGGCCTGCGGCGGTCGTTCCATTTTGTCTCATTAGGCATCCTACCTATGAAACATCCTACTAAAGGGCATGCAGGATTGCAAGCCTTTTTTCGTCATCGGCGTAGCGGCCGCTTTTCTTGAGCGGGAGTGCTTAATGATATACCCCAAGTCGGTGGGTGTCGATTGCTTGCATTTCGTCTCCATGCCCTAGCAACACACAATTAGGACACTACCGGGCGAGCGAGTGATGCGGCGGAGCAACGGTTAAGGATTTTTGTAAGCGCTCACGGTCTTTTTAGACTGGGATTGTCGCCAAAAGCGATTTTCGATTATGTTTCAGCCACAAACAGCCAGTATTCATGGACCGCAAGGCCCGCACGACCAGGCCGGGAAAGTCGAGGAGCTGGCTCCAAACATTACCGTGAGC
>JANXOJ010000049.1 GCA_025353625.1 Planctomycetota bacterium
TTCATCAGTTGGTCGTGGGGGATCGTATCGAAGTAGCCTTTCAGGTCCGCGTCGTACACCTCGCGGTAGCCGTCGTCTATCAGATTCAAATTGGGCGAATACGCGGGTAGATAGAGCAATTCAATTCCCAACGCTAGCGCGGTGGCTTGCACCAACGCGCACTTTTGATAACGGGCGTTGTCCAATACCAGCGTAAGCGGCACATTCGGAAAGTTTGCCTTGAGCAATTGCAGTAGTTCGCATACTGCGACGCTGGTAATGTAGGTCGTGTTCATGACGGTTAGCAATTGCTTGGTTGCGAAATCGACGGCCCCCAGCACGTTTAACCGCTTGCGACCCGATAGTGAGCGAACGAACATCCGCACGAAACACCACATCATGCCGAGGAAGGCACCGTGGACAAAGTGGCTGGCGTCAACAAACAAATTTTGCGCGTGCCTTTTTCGGCTGCATCCAACCGGGGATTTAATTCCTCGTCCAAAAAGCGGCGTTGTTCTGCTTGCTGTTCTTCGTTCAGTTTTCCCGGCACGACTCCCATGCGGCGACACTTCATGCCGATACGCACCAAAAATTCGCGTACCTGAGTCTCCTCGCGGCGAATACCCGTTTGTTGCTCGATCAAATGCTGGGCTTCCTTGACGGTGCTAGGGGGATGTTTTTCAAAATACGCCTTGAGCGAGGCGGCAAGTTGGTTCAATTCGCTCGGCCGCCCCGTGTAACGATTCTCCTTCAAGGATTCGATGCCACGCGCCACGTATTCGTTCAAAATACGCTGAACAGTGCGTGGCTGCACACCCGCCGCCGCAGCAATTTCACGATGGGAGAGACCGCAACTCTTGAGCCATATCACCTCGAATTTCCGTTGTACGCGCGGATCGGGATAATGAGCTGGACCCCGAAATTTGAACCAGTACATTTATGTTGGAAGTTGGCTCAGATTTTAATCGATGAGGAGTTTCAGGACTATGGCCAGGAAGGTGAAGGCGGTAAGGACCGCGCCGGGTCAAAGCGCAGTGGTGGCGGACGCCATTTCCCTCGTCGTTGGCGGCGCGATACCGGCATGACTTCCAAAAGCGATCCAGAGAAGAGCCCCCACGGATGGGGAATTCCCCCTTGCCGACCGGCCATTTTGCAAGGAATAATTCAGTAGCAAGGCATTCACACGTTGAAAGGAGAAATCGTGTTGCAATCCACGGTGACTAAGAAGGGGCAGACGACACTTCCCGTACCGGTTCGGGAGGCGCACCTCATCCGGCCCGGAGACAAGTTGGAATACGATATCCAAAGAAGCCAGGTGACCATTCGCGTTCACCCGGGAATCTTGGCACTGCAAGGGGCACTTGCCAGTTCTAAAGGAAAGGGGCTTTCCATCGCGCAAATCCGGCACGCAGCCACCGAGGCGCGAAAGCGGGATCGCGGCGAATGAGCAAACGCCGCCTCGTTGACGCGAACTTGATCGTACGACACTTGGTTCAAGCCAACGCGAAACATGCTGCGAAAGCCGGCCGGCTTATCGCAGCTTGTGACTGCGGCGAGTTGGTCCTTGTGGTATTGCCGGCCGTGGTTGCCGAGTGCGTGTTTGTTTTGGAGTCGTTCTACGAGATTCCTCGTAGGGTGATTGCCCGCGTGATGGCCGCGCTGGTGAACAGTCCGGGGATCGAACTGGCCGATTTGGCAATCCATCTCGACGCACTGAACCGGTATGGCCGAACGACGGTGCATTTCGTCGATTGCACGATCGTAGCGACCGCGGCAGCACGTGCCCTGCCGGTGGCGAGCTTCAATAACGACTACAAGAAGTTCCCCGATGTAACTGTGTATCTTGACTGAATCGCCGCTCCACAACACCGGCCAGCGCAGCAACTGGACGCGGGCCATGTTTGCGCCATCGCAACCGGACTTGGCCGATGCTCACTTCCCGAGCCTTACTTGCATCACAGTTTTTGCAGGATTACACTGAAGGCTCAGAGCCATCGAACTTCCTGTCGGGGATATCATGGGCCCAGGGAGTCAGTTTCCCCTGTCCAAACCCACGAAGCGTGCCATGATATCGCCACGACTCCTCATTCACGACGGCCAACGGCTCGTTTGTTCGCTCGATCTGAGCGGCCCGGTGGAGTTGGGAAGGCAGCGCAAAAACGACGAGGGGCCGTACTCGCGCTCGGTCCTTCCGCAAGGCACGCGGGTGGTGATCGCGAACCGCAACGACGTGTGCGTGTCGCGCAATCAATTGCGTGTCGAGGCGATCGAGGACCGCCGTGTTGCCCTGACGAACCTGAGCGGCAATCTGGCCATCGCGCTGGCCGACGGCCGTAGGTTGCGGCCGGGCAGTCATCACGAATGTGCCTTGCCGGTGTCGTTGCAGATCGGCGGTAGGACGATCTCGATCGAGACGGCTTCCGGACACCAGGCACCCCAGGGCGGCGGGACAGGAGCCGCACGCTCCTCCTACACCCAATGGTATCTGGCATTTCTGCACCAACCGTACTTGACAACTCAAAAACAAGGGGAGTTGCGGGTCTCCCGACTGCCCACCATTCGCTTTCCCCGGACTGCTCTTGCCCAATTTGCGGATTCTGCGGTAGACTCTCAATCGAAGGGACTACTTTGCACGAAAGGAAATTGGGCATGCAGGCGACTTTAGGGGAGTTGGCGGCGATGG
Organism: Planctomycetota bacterium; assembly: GCA_025353625.1. GTDB lineage: Bacteria > Planctomycetota > Planctomycetia > Pirellulales > Thermoguttaceae > JANXQG01. Next base: position 2,663 of record JANXOJ010000049.1, read on the forward strand.
TTGGCGGCTTGGTTGTCGGGCCGGAGGGGCTTGTCGTTGATGGGGCCGCGCCGCTGCGCGATGCGTTGAGTGGCCAGATTACGCTTCTCGATTCGCCCGATCGGGCTAAAACCCTCGCCGCTTGCCAAGCGAGTGCGGTGGTCTGTCCCAAAGGTTTCACGCCGACCGGCTTCGCGGCGATTCAGGTCGATTCGGTCCATGCGGCGTTCACCACAATCTTGCTCCACTTTCGCCCGGCACGGCAGCAGCGGCGGATCGGCATCAGTCCCCAAGCGTATGTTAGCCCGACTGCGGTGCTTGCCGCCGATGTCGATGTTCATCCCTTCGCCACGATTGGCGACGACGTGACGATCGGGTCCGGTACGACGATCCATTCTGGTGCGCACATCATGGCCGGGTCGCAAATCGGCGAGAACGTGACGATCTTCCCCGCCGCCGTGCTTTACGAAGACACGGTGGTTGGCCCGCGATCGATTATTCATGCGGCGGCCGTGCTGGGAGCCTATGGCTTCGGTTACGATCAAGTCGCCGGCTGCCACCGCTTGACGGCGCAGTTGGGTAATGTCGCGATTGGTGCCGATGTCGAAATTGGTGCCGGTACGACGGTCGACCGCGGAACCTACGGCTCAACGACCATCGGCGACGGCACAAAGATCGACGATCAGGTTATGGTCGCCCACAATTGCGGACTGGGCAAGCACAATATGCTCTGCTCGCAGGTCGGCATCGCCGGAAGTACCACGACCGGCGATTACGTCGTGCTGGCGGGGCAGGTTGGAATTCGCGATCACGTCCACATCGGCAGCCGCTCGGTGATCGGTGCCAAAGCCGGAGTTGCCAACGATGTGCCCGACGGCAGCCGCTTGATCGGCATCCCCGCCGCGCCGGAACGCGAGCAGAAAATACGCTTTGCCGTGATATCAAAGTTGCCGGAGATGCGTCAGCAAGTCAAGGCGTTGCGACAAACGGTCGACAAGCTGGTCCTGCAAGTTGCGGAAGGCACCGCACAGCGACCGGCGGCGTGAGTAAAGCCTCGAAATCCGAAATTCAAACGACGAAGGATTGACGAAATTCAAATGTCGAAACCGTCCATCGGAGGTGATCGTCACTTCGAGATTAAATTTCGTCATTAATATCCCCATGACCACTCAAGCCCTCGCCCCAGCATTGACAATTCCAAAGTCTTCGCCGCCGGCTCGCGTGGGCCTGTTAGCCGGCTGGGGCCGCTATCCGCTGTTGGTGGTCGAGGCCCTGCGGCGACAGGGATCGGAAGTCTTTTGCTTGGGCGTGTACGGCCATGCCGATCCCAAGCTCGCTGAGATTTGCAGCGACTTTCGCTGGAGCGGCCTGGCAAAATTCGGTGCGGCGATTCGCTACTTCCATCGGCACGGCGTGACCGACGTCGTGATGGCCGGCAAAATACATAAGGTGTTGCTCTTCCAACCGTGGATGATCGTCCGCAACATGCCCGACGTGCGGACGCTTCGCATGTTCGTTCCCCACTTTCTGACCGGCAAGAAGGACAATCGCGACGACACGCTGCTGGGTGCAATCGTACAGGAGTTTGCCAAGGAGGGGATGCGTTTCGGCCCTCCGACCGACTACGCCCCCGAGTTGCTCGTGGGCAGCGGACAACTCACACGTCGCGGGCCGAGCGACTGGCAATGGAACGACATTCGCTTTGGCTGGAAGTTGGCAAAGGAGATGGGCCGGCTCGACGTGGGGCAGAGCGTGGCCGTGAAGGACCAAGCGGTGCTGGCCATTGAGGCCGTTGAAGGGACCGACGAGTGCATCCGCCGCGCTGGGTTGCTCTGCAAGGCCGGCGGGTTTACCGTCGTCAAAGTGGCCAAGCCGCAGCAGGATATGCGATACGACGTGCCGACCATCGGCACGCGGACCATTGAAACGATGGCCTCCGTCGGCGGGCGAGTCTTAGCCATTGAGGCCGGTCGCACGATACTGCTCGATGGGGAAGAGACGATCGATTTGGCCGACCGCAAAGGATTGGTGATCGTGGCAATCGACAATCCCGAGGCGGGGATGGATCGGTTATGTAGCGGTGGCGCGAGATGACGATGAATACGTCGTCTCGGACGCTGCCCTCTATCTTACCTATTCTCTAATTCAATAGGTAACATCCTGAACACTTTCCGACCGTGCCCTCCATTCATTCCGCAAAGCCCGACAAATTCTCAACTTCGCTATTAACGGAAACCGATGACTAGGCATGTAACATAGCGGTGCGTCCTATGCTCATAATCCTTAGCGACCTACACCTGAACGACGGTACGACTGGCGAAACGCTCTCGCCCGAGGCGTTCGCGTTGCTTGTCGACCGGCTCAAGGAGTTGGCGATTACGGCATCTTGGCGGAGCGACGGCGCGTACCGGCCCATTGAACGCATCGACCTCGTGCTGCTGGGAGATGTCTTCGACTTGCTCCACTCGGCCCGCTGGCAAGCCAACCGCGAGATCCGCCCCTGGCACGACGCACAATCGCCGGGCATGGTCGATCAGGTCACCAAGATTACCGGCGATATCCTCACGGCCAATGCGGAAACCGTTGCCGCGCTTCGCAGTCTTTCCGGCGATCGCGAGATCACCGTTCCACCCATGCTTCGCGCGGCGCGGCCGGCCTCCGATGTCGACGATCAGCCCGTGATGGTCCGCGTCCACTACATGGTGGGCAACCACGATTGGTTCTACCATCTGTCCGGCGAGCCTTACGATGGCTTGCGACGAAAGCTGGTCGAGCAGTTGGGGCTAGCCAATCGGCCCGATAGCCCCTTTCCGCACGATATTACCGAGAGCGACGAGCTATTGCAGGTCATGCGGCGGCATAAGGTGATCGCCCGGCACGGTGATATTTTCGATCCGCTGAGCTTTGAAGACGATCGCGATTTAAGCGGGCTGACGGATGCGATCGCGATCGACCTGATTGGTCGCTTCAGCGTTCAAGTCGAGGAACGACTGGGGCATGAACTGCCCGATGCTGCATTGCTGGGCCTCCGCGAAATCGACAATTTCCGGCCGCTGCTTTTGGTGCCGGCATGGATTGAGGGGCTCCTGGAGAGGACGTGTCCCCAGCCGGCCGTGCGAAAGCGAGTCAAGCTGCTTTGGGATCACTTGGCCGAAGATTTGTTGGCCACTGAATTGGTGCGCGACCGCGATGCTTCTAGTTCGCTGAATCTACTCGACGGACTATCGCGTGCCTTGCGATTCAGCATGCGGCTTTCCAGCGGCTGGACGGCGGCCACGGCAAAGTGGCTGCAACAACTTCGCGGCGCAACGGGCGAGTCGTACGCAAACCATGCGTTGACCGAGCCGGACTTTCGCAATCGCCGCGCGAAGCACGTCGTCTACGGCCACACCCATGCGGCCGAAATCCTTCCCCTGGACGCAAGCCACGCCGAAGGCTACGTCTTAGAACAGATCTATATGAACGCCGGCACATGGCGGCGCGTCTTTCGCCCGGCCAGCTTTGCACCCGCCGGTCATGAGTTCATCGCCACGGACGTCTTCGGCTATCTGGCATTCTTCCATGGCGATGAGCGTAAGGGCCGTGCCTTTGAGTCTTGGAGCGGTACGCTCGGCCATACGCCGGGCGAGCGGATCATTCATCGCATCGATGCCGGACGAATCGGCCACGCCGGGCAATCGATGTCCGCCATGGCACCGCACTTCACTTCGCTGCTGGGCAATGGCGGCGCGGCAGCCCGTCGCCGTTCGTAGCTTCCGATGTCAAATCTGATATCTGGTAAGCCTTCGGCAAAATAAGGCATCGATTTAAGCCGGCTCTCCGCCGACTTTTAGGCGTCCCTCCGCCGAGTGCTTGTTGGACGATGCGGAGGATAGCACCCCGACTTTTCCCAGGCCAAATGCGGGCATGTTGACGTAGATGTTTTCGTAGGCACCGGACGAAACCAAGTAGGTTTCGTGCCAGACGCCCACATCGCCGCTCGTTCCAATGGCACGATTGAAGGCTTGCCATGCCGGCAAATGCTTTGCGTCGCGGTTCTTGGCATACGAATAC
>JANXOJ010000096.1 GCA_025353625.1 Planctomycetota bacterium
GCCCGACAAGGCCGACTATGCCCCAGGCGAGAAGGTGAAGTTGCAGATCAACACCGACCGCGCCGGCGGCACGGTGCTACTCTTCGCGCGACCATCGAACGGCGTCTACCGCAAGCCGACACTCATCAAGCTCGACGGCAAGAGTACGTTGCACGAGATCGCCGTCGAGAAACGCGACATGCCGAACTTCTTCATAGAGGCAGTTACTGTGGCAGACGGCCGCGTACATAGCGAAACCCGCGAAATCGTCGTCCCGCCGGAAACGCGAGTCTTAAATGTTGCCGTACTCCCGTCGTCCGAAAACGGCAGCGGGGCTGCCTTCAAACCGGGCCAGCGTGCCAAGGTGCAGTTGCGTCTCACCGACTATTACAACAAGCCGTTCGCCGGTTCGACCGTCATTGCCATCTACGATAAATCGGTCGAGTACATTTCCGGAGGATCGAACGTGCCGGAGATCAAGGAGTTTTTCTGGAAGTGGCGACGCAATCACAATCCGCAAGGCGAAACAAACTTCGATAACGTCTCGGGCAACGTCATCCCATCTAACACGCAAGCAATGACGGATCTGGGTGTCTTTGGCGGCAGCGTCGTCGAACAACAACAAAACGGAATTCTAGGCTATGGCGTTGGCGGCGGTGGAATGACGCAAGACTCCATGGGCGGAAGTGCATTTGTGCCGGGCATGGTGCATGGCGTTACGGTCCTGTCTGACGGTCGCGGCCAAATGTTGGAGAAGTCGGCGGCTATGGCGGCACCCATGTCGATGTTCGGCGCGCCGATGACGGAGACTCGTGCCAGCGCGCAGATGAAGCTGCCCGCCGACATGAGTGGCGGTCCCGGCAGTGGCGCGGCAGCGATGGTCCAACCAACTATCCGCACCAAGTTTGCCGATACGGCACTCTGGGTTGGGCAGATTGCGACCAAGGACGATGGCACGGCCGAGGTCGAGCTCAACATGCCTGAGAATCTTACGACGTGGCGGATCAAAGTATGGGGGATGGGATTTGGCTCGAAGGTCGGCCAGGGCCAAACCGACATCGTCACTCGCAAAGACCTCATCATCCGTCTGGAATCGCCGCGATTCTTCGTGCAGAAAGATGAAGCGGTTCTTTCCGCCGTTGTACACAACTATTTGAAGACGGCGAAAGAGGTTGAAGTCTCGCTCGAACTGGAAGGCAAGACGCTGGAGTTGATTCCCGAGGGCAACAAGCTCTCGCCCAAGCCGGGCCATCCGGTTCGACTCAACGAAGGCTCGTGGTACAATCCGCCGGTCGTTGTGCCGGCCGGCGGCGAGGCCCGCGTCGATTGGCGCGTGAATGTCCTCGACGAAGGCGAGGCCACCATTCGCATGAAGGCTCTCACCGATCGAGAGTCCGACGCCATGGAACAAAAGTTCCCCTGCTACATCCACGGCATGTTGAAGTTGGAAGCCCGCAACGGGACGATCCGCGCTTTGTCCCCTCTTCCTCTGGGAGAGGGAGCTATGTCGTTCACCGTTCCCGAGGCGCGCCGCCCCAAGCAGTCGCGGCTGGAAGTACGCTTTTCGCCCACCCTGGCTGGGGCAATGGTCGACGCCCTACCGTACCTGGTCGATTACCCTTACGGCTGCACGGAGCAAACCCTAAACCGCTTCCTGCCGACGGTCATCACGCAACGCGTTTTGCTCGGTATGAAACTCAACCTGGCCGATATCCGCGCGAAGCGGACGAACCTCAACGCGCAGGAAATCGGCGACGATTTTGAGCGGGCCAAGCAGTGGAAGCACTACGACCGCAACCCGGTGTTCGACGAAGAGGAGGTTCGCCGGATGGTTAAGGACGGCCTCAATCGACTCTCCGAGATGCAGCTTGGCGATGGCGGCTGGGGCTGGTTTTCCGGATTCGGCGAACATTCATCCGCACATACCACGGCCCTGGTGGTCCACGGCCTGCAAACGGCCAAGTACAACGATGTGGCGTTGGTGCCCGGCGTCCTCGAAAGGGGCGTCGAGTGGTTGCGCCGCTACCAGGACGCACAGGTGCAACTCCTGACGAACGCGGCCATTAAAAACAAACCGAACAACTTGACCTGGAAGGAACGCGCCGACGAGCAAGACGCCTTCAACTACATGGTCCTGGTGGCTGCCGGCGTAAAAAACCCCGAAATGCGCGAGTTCCTCTATCGCGACCGCACGCATATCGCCGTTTATGGCTTAGCAATGTTCGGCATCGCCCTCGATCGCGAAGGCGAAAAAGAGAAACTGGCGATGGTCGTGCGGAATATCGAGCAATACGTTCAACAGGACAACGAAAACCAGACCGCATGGCTCAACCTGCCGCCAAACTCTTGGTGGTACTGGTACGGCAGCGAGTATGAAGCGGAGGGCTATTACCTGAAACTCCTTTCGCGAACCGATCCCCAAGGAGAACTCGCCTCGCGGTTGGTGAAGTACCTGCTCAATAACCGCAAAAACGCCAGCTATTGGAATTCCACCCGCGATACGGCGATTGTCGTCGAGGCCATGGCCGAATACGTACGCGCCAGCCGCGAGTCGCATTCGGAGATGATCGTCGAGGTCTTCTACGATGGCAAGCAGCAAAAAGCGGTAGAGATAACGCCGCAGACGCTTTTCACGTTCGATAACAAGTTCGTCCTCGAAGGCGACGCGGTGACGTCCGGCAAGCATACCGTTGTACTCAAGAAAAAAGGCAGCGGGCCGCTCTACTACAACGGCTACCTGACGAATTTCACCTTGGAAGACTTCATCACCAAGGCCGGGCTGGAGATCAAGGTCCAACGGAAATACTACAAGCTCGTCAAGGCCGACAAGACGATTCAGGCCGCCGGCAGTCGAGGACAGGTGGTCGATCGGAAAGTCGAGAAGTACAACCGCCAGGAACTAGCGAATCTGGCCGGCGTGAAGAGTGGCGATCTGCTTGAAATCGAACTGGAGATCGACAGCAAGAACGACTACGAGTACATCATCTTTGAAGACATGAAGCCGGCCGGTTTCGAGCCGGTCGATCAGCAAAGCGGCTACACGGGCAACGACCTGGGGGCCTACGTCGAGTATCGCGACAATCGCGTGGTCTTCTTCTCGCGGACATTAGCGCGAGGCAAGCACAGCGTCGCCTACCGCATGAGGGCCGAAACGCCGGGCCAGTTCAGTGCCCTGCCGACGCGGGCCTGGGCGATGTACGCACCGGAGTTGAAGGCCAATTCGGATGAGTTGAAGATAAAGGTGGAGTAATGAGCGGTCGATGAATTCAGCGAGGCAGGTGTGGGTGCTGGCGATCCGCAGGGCGCGGTACGCTTTCGGCTGGGCCAAATCATCGGGAACTTAAGCATAAGAAACGGCGGCGACTGCCGGCAACAAGCTAAAGTGTCCAGCTACGACGGGCGATTTTGCGAGTGTCACGGCGATTCCTTGCATTTCATGCTGTTGATATTTCGACTTGCGTTTGCGCGCGCTTCGATCGAGCCACACCACGCACCGCGAGGGAATCGAATTATCGCGGCAACTGATTCGATTGGGCCCGGTTGAGTTGTTCGTGCATTTCTCGCATTTCACGCTGCATTTGCTCGAGCTGGCCGCGAAGCTCCTGCACGACGGGCGAATTTGCCGAGTCGCGCGCGGCGTCGGCGGTCGACGGGTGACTCGCCGCTCGGGCCGCTTGTTGGATTTGCTCGATCATCTGCATCACGTGCTGCGCCTCGGGATCGCAACCGGCCGCCTTCAAGTTTTCCGCGGCGACGCGAAGGTGCTGTAACTTCTCGCGAATCTCGCTCGTCTGGGGATGCCCCGTTGGATTTGTACCGTTGGGGTAGAGTCTCGATTGTTGGGCCTGGATTTCGCGGCGAAGTCGCTCGGCTTCATTGCGGTTGCCTTCCTTCTCGGCCGCCGCTAACTTTTGGTGGAGTTCAATGTAGTGCTTACGAACCGTCTCCCGCTCGGGATCGTTATTCATCTTTGAATATATTTCCCGCGCTTCCCGCACTAACTTTTGGGCTTCTTCGTGCTTGCCTTCCTTTTCGAGTTGTCCGATCTTCTCTTTGATCGATCGCAATTCCTGTTCGAGGTTTTCTCGATTGGCCGCAGCCCGAGTCGATTGCGAACCGTCCGAGTTTTCTGCGGCAACCGCCCGAGTTGGGAAACTGCCAAACATGGCCCAAAGGGCCGTTGCCACCAATGAAGCGCGCCACGAACATCTCAACAGATTCATCATCATTTCTCCTAAAACAGAGGGCTTGAGGCACCGTTAAACGATATCTTGTGGTGCAGGTGTCTCGCCTGCAACTTACAGGGCAGGCGAGACGCCCGCACCACAATGATATTGAGCAGTACAGGTAACACTAACCGGGCCGTTTTCGCCTGTCAAGCGGACACGAGGTTCTCGCCCGTCGGTTGCAATAGAATGAACCGGTTGCAATTGCGGGGCCATGCCACACTCCCCGCCTATTTGCCGCAGTAGTCAATCGTGCGGGCGATCTCGCTTTGAAGGTCGCAACGCCTCACGATGCGGTCGATAAACCCGTGCTCCAGAAGGAACTCGCTCGTCTGGAATCCTTTCGGCAATTCGATGCGAATGGTGGCCTTGATGGTCCGCGGCCCGGCAAAGCCAATCAGGGCGCGCGGTTCCGCAAAAATGACATCGCCCAGCGACGCAAAGCTGGCCGCCACGCCGCCCATCGTGGGATTGGTCAAGATCGAGATGAAGAGTCCGCCCGACGTATCGAAGCGGGCCAACGCCGCCGACACCTTGGCCATCTGCATCAGCGAGAGCATGCCTTCGTGCATGCGGGCACCGCCTCCGGAACCGGAAATAATAATCAAAGGCAACTTCTGCTCGGTTGCTCGCTCGATGCAGCGCGTTAGCCGCTCCCCGACGACCGAACCCATGCTGCCCATGATGAAAGCGGAATCGGTCACGCTGAAGGCAACCCGACGTGCGCGGATCATGCCGGTGCCGGTCAGCGCGGCGTCCTTCATGCCGGTTCGCTTCTGCTCGTCCTTGATCTTCTTGGCATAGGCAACGAACTCCAATGGGTCGGTTGGCTCGAGGTTGCCGTCCCATTCCTCGAACGTGTTCTCATCGAATATCTGCCGAATTCTCTCGCGCGCTGAAACGTACCAGTGGTAGTCGCACTCGGGGCAAACACCCAATCGCTTTTCGGCTTCCTTACGAAAGATCGTCGCCTCGCAACCGGGGCAGCGCATCCACAAGCCTTCAGGAACTCCCCGCTTGGGATGCTTCATGGCATTGGTCCACGCGTTCGTGTCGGTCGTGCTTTCAGACATTTTCACTCTTCTATTCGCTCAGAGCGGGGACTTTCGCCGGCTCGTAATCGAGAACTTCCCAATGCCCGTGACCGGCCAGGGCCTTCCACAGGTCTCCCAGTGCATCGTTCTTGAAGTGCCAGCGAACGAGGCTCGCCAACGGCTCCGGAAGCACCAGCGCAATAACGCCCTCTTTATGACGCCGCAATAGTTTGTTCATGGCCGTGCGGATGCGTTGCTCGGCCTGTTCGATCATTTCACCTTCCGGCGGGCAGACGTTTTCCGGCTGTTCCTGCCATTGGCGATAGACCTTGGGTTGCTTGTGGCGGATTTCGCAGACCTTCATCCCCTGCCACAAACCAAAATCGAAATTCTGCATCCGATCGAGTTTCTTTAGCTTTACATCGAGGTCCTTCGAGAGGATTTCCGCGCTCTGCTGGGCCGAATCGCACGGCGACGTATAAATCATTCCAATGCCCATGTCGCGCAACTGATCGACGACTCGAGCGACCTCCATCAGCCCTTGGCGATTCAAGGGAATCTCCAAAACGCCCTGAATCCGTTCGTCGCAATCGTAATCCGTCGCTCCCGGACGGACGAGCACAATGCGTAGCATAGTCAAACCTGAACGGTTTTGTTGTCGTGTTGTTTTGCCAAACCGCGAAACTCGTCGAGCCTTTGGCGGTAATCGTGATGCGAGAACAGTGCCGAACCGGTGACGAAGATGTTCGCCCCAGCCTCTGCACAAGCTCCGATCGTATGCTCCTGGATGCCGCCATCGACCGAAAGTAACAAGTCCCTGCGGCCAATCTCGCGCAAGTGCCGCAATCGATCGTATGCAAGCGGCTCGAACTCCTGGCCGCCAAAGCCGGGCATTACGCTCATCACCAAGAGCAAATCGCAGTCGTCGAGATAGGGTTCCACCGCTTCGATCGGCGTAGGCGGATTGAGCGTCAGCCCTGCAACCGCGCCGAGTTTGCGAATTTCGCCAAGCAACGGTCGGGGATCGTCAACGGTCTCGATGTGGATCGTTATCAGATCGGCCCCCGCCTTGCGGAACCGCTCGATATACTTGCCCGGCTCCGAAATCATCAGATGCACATCGAGCGGCAACCGAGTGGAACGGCGGATTGCCTCGATCACGGGAAATCCGAAGCTAATATTCGGCACGAAATGGCCGTCCATGATATCGAGATGGAGAGCCTTCGCACCGGCTTCTTCCAAGCGGCCGATCTCCTGCTCCAGGCGAGCGAAATTGCTAGCCAAAAGCGACGGCCCAATCACGGGGGCTACCGCCCACATTTCGGCAATGATTTCCGCTGCCGCCATCGTATTGATTTCCTGAAAGCCTGAATGCAATCGAACAACCGGCCATTTTGTCTTTGCAAAGTTGCAAACCGTTCATTGTACCAAGGCAGCGTTCATGCGTCTGCGCGTCCTGATACAATAGTCGTAACGTGTTTAATTGTAATGCGTTATGGTGACAAAGGTGGCATCGTTCGTAACCTTGCCAACTGCTAGCATCGGGCAATCCGGGCGTTCGCCTAAACCATCGTATGACGGCTAGAGTAGAAAACGGCTGTTTGGGAAGGCATGGTAAAGTTTATGGCCCGCATGACCGATACAACTGTTACTGTCGGTATTTATTCTGATTCTTTAGGAGCTTATCCCATGACCCCAGCCCTCGTGTTTTGTGCCATTTTTACAACCGGATCGGTATCGGCGGAGTTGGTTGAGAAGGTCACGAAATCGCGTGAGATTTCGCCCGCTCCGGCAGTTCGTTCGGAGCTTTCTTCTCCGCGCCCTACCGCGAAACGTTCGGCGCGAACCATGAATGAAGGGGCGATGCGTCCGCCGTTGATGCCTTACCCGCCGACGGATCCCCGCGCCTTCGTCGGTGGCGATTTGCCGCAACAGCCGATGATGAACGTGCCGAGTACGATGCCCACGATGGCAAAGGCCGGTCTGGGACTGCGCACCGGTGCGGCGGGAATGGCCGAGAACGCAGGCCATGCGATGGCAAATCAAAAGACGTTCGGCCACCACAAGCCCGCCTCGGCCGTGAGTCCTTGGCAGAGGCTCTACAATCAAAATACGGGCAATGGCACCGTCAATCCCTATTACAGCACGATCCGCCCTGAAGAAGAACAGCAGCGTGCGAATCAAGAATTCGATCGGGAGACGAGCCGATTTGAAGGCGAGTCCGAACAGCCGGTGAATTTTGCCCCTCGGGCCTTCTCGAACTACGGCCAATACTACCCCAACTATTCCGCCGAGCAGTAGCGTCAACGTCGGCCCCCTCTTCATTATGAACGTTCACGAAATTATCCCGATTCTTCAAGTCGCCATCGGTCCGGTCATTCTCATATCGGGAGTGGGTCTGCTGTTACTTTCGATGACGAATCGATTTGGCCGTGCGATCGATCGTTCGCGGCAATTGTGCGAGTCGCTACGAGCTTCGCCGGAGCGGCACAGTGGGCGGATCAAGCAGTTGGATATCCTCGCTCGGCGGGCGCGATATATCCGGTCCGCGATGGCGTTGGCCGCCTTGAGCGCACTGCTTGCGGCCTTACTGATCATCTCGCTTTTCTTGCTGGCCGTATTGAAGCTGGAATGGACGACGTTCCTGATTTTTCTCTTCGTGACCTGCCTCGGGGCGTTGATCGCTTCGCTCGTTTTCTTCATCCGAGACATCAATCTCTCGTTAGTGGCACTGGAGTTGGAGGTGCAGTCGCGTGAGAATGGGGGATAGAGCGGGCGCGTCACGGAACCATATCGGTATACGATCCGGCCAGCAGATCGGTCGGTTGGATACCGAATTGCCTGATTAGTTCGTCGAGTTGGGCCCGGCCGCTGGCGTCGGTCATTTCGGGCGAAAGAACGGCCTCGAATTCGAGGAACTGCCCCAAACTGGCCACCTCGTCGAGATGGATGCGGACATTGTGCCAAAGGAAGATTTCGCGCCGCTTGCGGACGATGTTGACCACGCCCAGCGCAGCCGTCAGGGCCGCCTTGAGCGACTCGGCATCCTCGATGGCAACGAGCTGATAGTCGCTCGCCTTCGGTTGCGGATTGTCCGGCCGAGCGTACCAGACCAGTTGTGCCGCACGGTCGTCGATCTGCCGCAGCTTCAAGCGACCGGTCGTACAGTGGAAGTAAGTATCGACTTGCGATTGCACGCCTAGCCGCGTGGTCGCCAACTTGTGGGCCACGTTCCGCGCCGCCGCCAAGTTCCGCAGTCGGGCTTTTAGTTCGATGTTCCGCATATGCAATAAGCCACGTTTACTGTGCCGTGTGTTCACCGATTCCGCACAATCTTTCTGACCTCTTGAATCCAATCGTCGCGCTGCTCCTTAGTACTCAGGACGATGGATGCAAAGTTGCGAAAATAGAAATCGTCAACGCCGCAAAAACCAAAAATGAACCTCTTCCAAATCTCTTCCAGCGGATTGCCGGAGACCTGCAATTGGTCCTCGGAGGGAGAATTCGACGTGGTAAAGACAATCGCCCGCTTTCCATTAAGTTTACCAACCGCCCCCTGGGGGCCAAACTCAAAGGCAACGCCCGGCCGAAAGACTCGGTCGACCCAGCCCTTCAGTATCGCCGGCGGCATGGCCCACCAAATCGGATGCACGATGACGTAAAGGTCGGCAGAGACTAGTTCTTGGCAATGCTGTTCGACAACGGCGTCCAACTCGGAGCCTTTCCGCACTTCTGAGTGCGGCAGGATCGCGTCAAAATTCTCAGCATATAGGTCGTGAAAAACGACCTCATGGCCGCCGTCGCGAAATTCGGCACTGACGGCTTCCGCAATCGTGTGGCAAAAGCTGTCCAACCTTTGCTGGCCAACAACAACGAGCACTTTCATTGGCGGCATGGAATAAAGGAATTAGTATCGCTGTCGGCTCGGTAGTCTTCGCGTGAGGCGAACCGCAACGCCCAGTGCTTGCGAATAGGGTGCTGCCGTCGGAGCTCGAGGCTTCGATCTTGCGGAAAAAGCAGATTTTGCACCATGTCGATAATCCTACGAGATTGCGGCAGCGGTAATTGTACCACGAGATAAGCGGACGTGTTAGCCATACTCGGATGCTACCAAATGGCAGGAAGGGTTGTACGCGGGGACGCTTGGCAAATATAATATAGTGCAGCCCGATTCACCGCCCGGCAAGCCGGATGGGTTCGTTTTGAAATCAACACCAACCATGCAATTTCACAATACTCCCCCTTCGCTCCTCACACGTCGCGATTTGCTCCTCCGCTGCGGCGGCGGGATGGGCATCTTGGCGTTGGCCAATTTGCTCGGCGAACAACCAGCGATGGCCAACGATGCCGCGTCGAACAACCCGCTTGCGCCGAAAAAGCCGCACGTGCCGGCTAAGGCCAAGGCGGTGATCTGGGTCTTCATCAACGGCGGCCCCAGCCAAGTCGATACCTGGGACTATAAGCCGGAGCTTGCCAAATACGACGGCAAGGAACTGCCGGGCTTCGATAAGAGCACCGGCTTCTTCATCAATCAGGTCGGCCCACTCATGAAGTCGCCGTTCGAGTTCAAGCAATACGGCCACTCGGGCAAGTGGGTGTCGAGCCTCTTTCCGCACCTATCGCAGCACGTCGACAAGATGGCCTTTATCCACTCGCTCTGGACCGAATCGAACAACCACAGCCCGGCACTCTTCATGATGAACACCGGGCTGCCGCGACTTGGATTCCCATCGGTCGGATCGTGGGTTACGTACGGACTGGGAAGTGAAAACGAGAACCTGCCGGGCTTCGTTGTGATGTCCGACCCCAAGGGCCGAGGGCTGCCCAAGGGCAACTCGCTCAATTGGACGAGCGGCTTTTTGCCGGGGGCCTATCAGGGTACGTGGCTCAAGCCGTCGGGCGATGCCATCGAGAATATGAAACGGCTGGCCGAAGTCTCCGACCTCGATCAGCAAGCGGCCCTGGCAATCGCCGCGCGGCTCAATCGGCTCAAGCTGGACGAGTCGGGCGCGGACCCCGAATTTGAAGCTCGCATTAAGAGCTTCGAGCTTGCCTATCGTATGCAGTTCGCCGCGCCGGACGCCTTGGACTTGAACAAGGAACCCAAGCACATCCACGATCTGTACGGAATCGGCCGCAAGGAGTGCGACCACTTTGCTAAGCAGTGTCTGACCGCGCGGCGGATGGTGGAAAGGGGCGTTCGCTTCGTGCAGATATATTCGGGCGGGATGGAGAACGAGCGAAGTTGGGACGGGCACATCGATATCCACGGCAACCACACGCAATTTGCCGCCGAGACCGATCAACCGGTGGCCGCGCTCTTGGAAGATTTGGCCCAACGGGGGCTCTTGGATTCAACGTTGGTGATTTGGGGCGGCGAATTCGGACGCTTGCCGGTCTCGCAGAAGGGGGCCAAGCCGGGCCGCGATCACAATCCGCACTGCAACACCGTCTGGATGGCCGGCGGCGGCATCAAGGCGGGCACGTCCTACGGTGCTTCCGACGAATTCGGCCACAAAGCCCTCGTCGATCGGGCCGATGTTCACGACTTTCACGCCACACTGCTCTATCTGCTCGGCTTGGAACATGAGCGGTTGACGTTCTTGCACAACGGGAGGCGCTATCGGTTGACCGACGTGAAAGGAAAGGTCATTCACGAGATTATTGCGTGATGGACCGGCAAAACAACCTACGCATCGCGCTGTGAGGCTACGATGGCCTCTAAGCCCTCGCGGTAGGTTGGATAGGCCGGCCTTACACCCAATTCGGCCAGCATCCGCGCGTTGTTTATCCGCTTATCGCCGCTGCGGCGGCCGGTTGCTTCACCGGGGAACGGATCGCGGAATTGCGGCGCGGGCAGGCCGGATAGCTCGGCCAAATGGGTCAGATAAACGCGCCGCTCGACCGGATACCCATCGGAAACAACGTAACTGCGCGGCGGTTGTGCGACGGAATCGGCGGCAACTACGATTGCGGCCGCGTCATCGACATGGATCAGATTGATGTGTTGCCCGGCGGCCACCGGCAGCGGTTCGGCCGCGGTGATTTCGGCACGGCGGGGAAGGCGGCCGGGACCATAAATACCGGCCAATCGCAAAACGATGCCACGATTGCCGAGCGGGTGTGCGGCCAAGACTTCTTCGGCGGCTAGGAGTGCCGCGCCCGATGCGCGGGTCGGCCGGCAGGGCGTTGATTCATCGATCCATTGGCCGTCGCTCTCGCCGTAGACGCCGGTGGAGCTAATGAGGATCACGCGCCGCACGCCGGGCGAGAGGGCGTTGAGTACCGCATGGAGACCTTCGGCATAAACGGCATGATGCGAATGGCCGCTTGTCGGATCGTGGCCAATGGCGTAGAGGATCGTGTCGGCGGATGGAAGGTTGTGGAGCGTGGCCGGTTGCGCGACATCGGCTACGAATGGTCGGATGCCTTCGACGGAGAGTTGCTCGGCTCGCGCGGTGCTGCGCGAGACGGCGGCAACGGCATGGCCAGCAGCTAGCCAGCGACGGGCAACGCGAAGCCCAAGGTATCCGCAACCGAGGATGAGTTTTGTCGAGCTAGTCATCCAATGCCCCGGGGGCTTCGTTGCCTTTCATCCCAGCTTCAAGGTACGCGCTGAGCATGATCTGCGCGGCCAGCATATCGAGCCGCTGCTTGCGCCGCTTGCTAGTCAACTCGGCGGCCATGAGCATCTGCTCGGCCTCCGCAGATGAAAATCGCTCGTCGTAAAACTCGGCCGGCAGCGAGGTCAACTCGGTCAGCCATTTTCCAAACCGCCGGGCTTCCCGCGATTTTTGACTCTCTTGGCCATTGTTATGCACCGGCAGCCCAACCACCCAGAGTGTTATTCGCTCCTCAGCGGCCAAGCGACGAAAGTATTGGGCGTCAAGTTCTTTGCTGCGGCGCGTGTAAATCTCCAGAGGACTGGCCATCGAGCGGTCCGGGTCGGTCACGGCGATGCCAATCCGAACCGTTCCGTAGTCAATTCCGCAAATACGGCCGGGCGAAGGTGGACGGGATGAGGTTGTCATGAGCATTCGGATCATTCGCCGCATCGTGCCTATAAAAAGGTGGCCAAGGCGGCCCGTTTATGGTAGGCTGACCAGTCCCAGCAGGCAAGAGCCCCAACAAACAATCAAGCAAGGGATTTTCATAATGTTATCCGACACATTGCGGCGATTCTTCCGAGCGATTCTTGTACTCGTAATCCTAGCCGCGCCAATGGGCACGGTTCTGGCGGATGAGTCTGTCGGCACCATGCTCTTCAATGGCTGGAGTGTATCGCCCGCCGGATCGATTATTCCCTTGAGCAACCTACAAAAAACCGGCACGAAGGAGGCTGCGGCGACGAACGCGACTGCCGATTTGCCGTTGAGGATGGTTCTCTCGCCCGATGGCCGCATGTTGCTTGCCGCCTGCGCCGGCTATAACCACACGGGCGTGGCGGTGATCGACCTTGCTGCCAAGCGAGTTGCCCAGTTCGTGCCGTTGCCGGAGGTCTTCAATGGCCTGACCTTCAGTGGCGATGGCAAACGCGTTTTCGTCAGCGGGGGCGACTCGGGCAAGATTTATCCGTTTCAGTATACCGAGGGCACCCTTACGGCAGAAAAACCCGTCAAGCCCATGCCCGAGGGCCGCAATGTGTTTCTCGCCGGCTTAGCCGTTCACCCCAAGACGGGCCAACTCTATGTTTGCAACGAGGCGAACCACGAAGTCTGGATTCTCGACCCCGTGACTTTGACGCTTCTGGGAACAGTCGCAACGGGCCAACATCCGCACTCGTGCGTCTTCGGCGGCGACGTGCAACACCTGTACGTATCGAACTGGGGCAGCCGCAGCGTAAGTCTGATTGATACCGAAGCGAAGCAGCACGTGCGCGATATGACAGTCGGTATCCGGCCTAACGACATGGCCCTTTCGCCGGATGGGCGGCTCTTTGTGGCCTGCTCCGGCGACAACACGGTACACGTCATCCAGACGCAAACGATGGAGAAAGTGGAGCCGGGAGCCAGCCCCAAGCGGCGTCCGCCGGAAGGCTCACGCGAGATATTGGCAACTTCGCTTTACGCTTCATCGCCCGAAGGCAGCACGCCGGACGCCGTGGCCGTGTCGCCCGACGGCAAGACACTCTACGTGGCCAATGCCGACAACAACGACGTGATGGTGGTCGATATTTCTGAGCCGGGCGAATCGCGGATCGCCGGTTTCATCCCCCTCGGTTGGTATCCCAGCGCGCTGTGCGTATCGCGCGATAGTCGCACGCTGCTCGCGGCAAACGGAAAGGGCGTTCACTCGGATCGCAACGCCCCCCCGAAGTTTCCGCCGAAAAAGAAGTCGTTTCGCGTTGCGTTCGATCATCCGGGCAAGCTTTTGGAAGGCTCGATTGCCCTCATCGACCGGCCCGACGCGGCGACCTTGGTGCGCTATACCCAGCAGGTAAAGAAGAATTCGCCCTATACGCCCGCGACGATGCACCGCACGGCAACGACCAGCAATTGTTGCATCCCCGACAAGCTTGGTGGCGAATGTCCGATCAAATACGTCCTTTACATCATCAAGGAGAACCGCACGTACGACCAGGTCTTCGGCGATTTCAAAGACGCTCAGGGGAAACCGGCCGGCAATAGCGATCCCAAGCTGGTGATGTACGGCGAAAACGTAACGCCCAACCACCATCAACTGGCCCGCGACTATGTGTTGCTGGACAATTTCTATTGCAACGGTGAAGTGAGCGTCGATGGACACGACTGGTGCGATGCGGCAATCGTCACCGACTTCAAGCAGCGGGCATGGATTTTGAGCTATTCGGGTCACGGCAACTTGCCGGGCAACGACGAGACGAACGTGCCTTCTGCCGGGTATCTGTGGGATCAGTGCCGTCGGCATGGGGTGAGCTTCAAGTGCTATGGCGAAGGGGCCGGTCGCGTGCCCAAGGAGAACCGCGGCACATGGAACACCTTGGGCAAGAACGGGCGCGACATGAACCGCGTGGACGGCTGGATCACCGACTTGCACGCAGCCGAGAAAAACGGCGAAATGCCGCAGCTTGCCATCATGTCGCTCGGTGAAGATCACACCGTCGGCACGTCGCTGGGAAGGCCGACGCCCGACGCGGCCGTGGGCAGCAACGATGTGGGCCTGGGCAAGATTGTCGAAGCGGCAAGCCGCAGCAAATTCTGGAAGGAAATGGCGATCTTCGTCGTCGAGGACGATGCGCAAAATGGGCCGGACCACGTCGATTGCCACCGCACCGTGGCCTTGGTCGCCAGTCCGTGGGCACGCAAGGGCGTCATCGATAGCACGCACTACACGCAAGCCGGCATGGTGCGGACCATCGAACTCATTCTCGGACTGCCGCCCATGACGCAGTACGACGCCGCAGCGACGCCGATGTTCGGCAGCTTCCTCAAGGAGCAACCGCAGTCGATCGCCTTTACGCCGCGAAAACCGGCGGTCAACCTATCGGCCATCAACACACTCAATGCGTTCGGGGTGAACATTTCGGCTAAGATGGATTTTGACGACTACGACCGCGTCGACGAAGATCAGCTCAACCGGATACTGTGGGCCGTTGCGAAAGGTGCGGATGCGACCTATCCGCCGATCGTGCTACGCGAGGTGATCGGGCCGTGAGACCGTAAGAGTTCTGGA
>JANXOJ010000135.1 GCA_025353625.1 Planctomycetota bacterium
GCCATCGATCCGCCGCGTGCGGTCGCCGATCCAAGGGAAGTGCGTATTCAGATTGTACCACTTGCCCTCTCGCCGAGGGACTTGCCGCGTCTGAGCCCGTTCGTATTCCAACGACAAGCCTTCGTGGCTGCTAAAGAAATCGGCGCGCGTCAATTCGTCGAGCCGATGCCCGGCGGCCGTTTCCATGAAATGGATCGACGAGCTGATGGAATCGACGATCTTGCGGTAGTCGTCGGCGGCAGCTGCGTGCTGCATGAAGTCAACGTTCCACAACTCGGGATGGTGCAAGTCGGCAAAACCTCCATCGACCAGACCCCGAACGAAGTTCATCGTCAACGCCGCGCGATGATAGCCTTCCAGTAGATTCGCCGGCCGGGGCATCCGTTCATCGACGGTAAAGCCGGGCCGATTGATGAGCGGGCCGCGATAGCTGGGCAGCGTCACGCCGTCGCGGGTTTCGGTTTCGGCGGAACGGGGTTTGGCGTACTGCCCGGCGAATCGTCCCACCCGAATCACGCGCTTGCGGCAGCCATAAATGAGCAATAGGCTCATCTTCAGCAGCACCTTGAGATTGCTGGCAATGATCGATGCCCGGCAGTCGTCGAAGCTTTCCGAGCAGTCGCCGCCTTGCAGCAGAAACCGCTCTCCGCGCGACGCCTCGGCCAGTTGCTGCTTGAGGTTCTCGACTTCCCAACTCGTCACCAACGGAGGCAGCAACGATAGTTCGTCCAACACGCCGCGCAGAATCTCGGGGTCGGGGTAGGTAATCCGCTGCTCCATCGGCCTGCTGCGCCATGAGTCGGGCGACCAAAGATTTTCCATCGTGATATCGGCGCGGGAGGTTTCAGTTGGACAGATGCGACAAACGCCGGAAGTGGGGTATCGACCGCCGCTCGTCCGACAAGGCTACATAATAACTCCCCTCTCCCGAAAACGGGAGAGGGGCCGGGGTAAGGGAATTCCGTGGTTTCCTAGTTTTTCCCGTACGAGTCAGATTGGTAAGCGAGCAGACTAAATTGCTTGTAACCGTTCTCGGGATGGCGTAGGCCGTCCACGGAGCGGCGGCCAATTGCTCGGACGTTCTCCTCGCGAAGCCGTCCGTTTCCCCCTTCCAGCATCGCGATTCGTTCCGTCGCTCCGAACATCGATTCTTCCATCTTGGCGACGCACCGAGCCATCGCATCAAATTCGGAATCGTGGGTTTTTTCCCGCAACGTCATGGGGCGAAAGTTACGCATCCTCCGCCACGGGAACAAGACCAACCGCCGGGTCGCCGAAGCAGAATTCCGCGATTTTTTGGGGCGCTGGCACTTGAGCAGCGGAAATTCCACGATCAAGATCAACGTTTGTCAGCCCGTCGCTGAGGGGTTCAGGCAGGAATGACTAGGCAAGAACCCCGTGAACGGTTACCAGAAAAATTTCGATCACCGGCTCCAAGGGCGAGAGCAACGTGGGTAAGTTCACGCCCGCCGCTGAGGGTGAGTTGAGGTGGTGGGTTGGCGTGGCTAAGAACAAGGATGCGTCGGAGCTGAAGATCGACTAGAAGTCATGACCAATCGAGACGGCAAAAGCTTGACCGAGCCTGCGGGGACCGAAGGGCGTGGCCTCTCGCGGATCACGCCCGATCGCGCCGTGGCGTTGGCACTCGGCGTCGAGGGGTTGCTTTATTTGTCGGAGCGCTGCCAGTGCTTTCCATTCTACGACCGTAAGGGACTCGCGGTCGTCGCCGCCTTGAGCGTCCTTTTGGCCATCTCGCTTGCGCTGGTCGCGTGGCGAAGGTTTCAATTCTCGCTTCGCGCCTTGTTCGTCGTGACGGTGATCGTGGCCACGATGTCCGCCTGGCTGAACGCGCGATTTGCCGAAGCGAGGATCCGGAGACACGCCACATCGTTGGCTACTGGTCTTCGCTACGACGTGCAGTGCGACCTTAATGGAGCTCTGGATTTTGGCGACATCGACCCCGTGGATCACCCGGGTTGGATGGAAAGACTTTTCGGGTGGGATTTCTTTCATCGCATTCGATGGATGTCCCTCGACTTATCCGACGTAGGGACCGTGGATACAATTCTGGGCGAACTAGCGAAGATCGGCGACCCCGAGGTCTTGGAAGTGACTTATGATACGGAGGATAGCGACCATTGGCACGACGTCCCCGACCCCATCGTCAGGGCCATCGGCAAGCTCTCAGGCACGCGTATCGCGCTATTTCATAACGCACGCTTGCCCGACGCGTTGTTGGGCCAACTGAATGCGTGCCCTTGCCTCGAGGAGCTAAGGCTTGTCGACTGTCGCAACGTCGACGCGGCACTTGCGGCATTCCAGTCGTCTTCAATCGAAAGACTGGTCATCCACCGGTGCGAGATTAGGGATGAAACGCTCTCCGGGCTGGGCAGGTCGCCCAGGCTTGCGCCCCTGGAACTTTTTGGGGACACGCTAACCGACCGAGCCTTTGACTACCTGAAAGAGATTCCTTTGCTTGAAAAGCTGGCCCTGGCAGA
Organism: Planctomycetota bacterium; assembly: GCA_025353625.1. Lineage (GTDB taxonomy): Bacteria > Planctomycetota > Planctomycetia > Pirellulales > Thermoguttaceae > JANXQG01. Next base: position 2,499 of record JANXOJ010000135.1, read on the forward strand.
AAAGCGGATAACCGGCAGGGGGTTAGGCAAACTCGCCGATTTGCCGAGACTTTCGGATTTAGAAGTGGGGTGTAGGTACATGTCGGATTTGGAAGAGCAGCTCGAATTCAAAGTATCCGAGTTACCGCGTCTTCAGCATCTCCGCCGCCTCGTGCTCCACGAGGAACTGAACAGCGATACCGAGGTCTGCTGCGTTGCTGAACTAAAGGAATTGCGAGAGCTTGCGTTCGGCGTCGATCCGAATTGCGAACGTGCGCTGGCGTCGCTAGCGTCGCTCACAAAGCTACGCTATTTGGACCTCGCGTACGGTACAATGGCGGACGCGATCTTGGAACATATATGTAGCTTCGCCGACATCGAGGAGTTGGACCTTAGGCACTCCAAAGTCACCGACATGGGCCTGCGGCACGTCGCGCAACTGAAGCACTTGCGCTACTTGGACTTAAGCGACACCGATGTGACGGACGCGGGAATCGTGAAATTGACTCGGCTTACACGATTGCACATCCTGGACCTTACGAATACGAGGGTTACAAACGCCTGTCTGAAGCTCCTTGAAGGGCTCGATCGCTTGGATACGATCACGGTGGGTGGAACGCATGTCGATCACAAAAAGGTCAATCGCCTGCCGGCGGTTGCGCATGCGCTCCGAGCGGGAAAGAACCGATCCGGCCGATGATCCGGGCAATTAGGGCGTGACCGCTGCTCCGACCGGCTTATTGAGCCGCAACCTTCGTAGGCTTCACGGGCTGATACGGCTTCTGCAACAGAAACTACTTGTCTGGATTAAATATCTTGTGGCAGGCGTGGCACGATTCGTTGAGTACGTCCATCGCGGCTTTGGCACCGGCCTCGTCCTTGGCGTGTGCCTTCACGCCCAAATCGGCGGCGGCGGCGAGCATCCGCGCTGCGAACTCGTTCCAGGCCTTGCCCTCGGTCGGCTTGCTCGTCTCGTCGAGATATAACTTGGCACTTTCGGCAATCAAGGCCATCGCGGCGGCGTTGGCCGCAACCTCGTTGGAACGCTTCTTGAAGTGCCTAAGATTGGTCGTAAGCTTAGCGTGAATGGCGGGCACCTGCTTGCTCATCAAATCGCCAAGCGGCGAAATTTTTGCCCATTTTAGGGTACTCCCGCCCTTTCCTTCGCCTTCGACGGCGGCCTTGAGATCGGCGACGGATTTCTTGGTCGCGGCATAATCCTTGGCCTCGGTGAGGCTCTTGGCAGATGCGGCGATCGCGGCCGCTTTTGCCTTCAAGGGGCTTGCCTCGTCGTGAAGGCCAAGGGCCGCGGCCAGCAGTGCGATGGTGTTTCCGTCGTGCGTAAAGCGGCCTTCAACCTGACCCTTGAATTCCTCTTCCGTGGCGATTGCTTTTTCCAGGTCGGTGAGCGAAAGCGTCAGTTGCAGGCACAGATCGCCAGCCGGGGCAATGGTCGAGAATTTTGGCGTCGCCGCTTCGGCTGCCGGTGCGTCGATGAGAGCGGTTTGCACCATGATTCGGACGCTGCCCGACTCGGCTGCCGCACTCTTCTTTGCGTCCGGAACGGGGTCCGGCTCGGCCTTAACGTCAACTTTTCCCTCCTCCGGTTTCACTTCGGGTGGCACCTGTGGCTTGACTTCGGTTCCAGCCTGCGGCTTCATTTCCGGCTTGGAATCCCCCTTCGTCTCCGCTTTTGTGTCGGGTTTCACTTCGGACGGCACGGGCGGTTTCGCATCAGGCTTCTCGTTGGCGTTTGCCGCCGGCTTCAACTCGGGGCCCGCGACCGGCTTCAGTTCCGTTTTTGATTGCGCTTTTGATTGCGGTTTTACCTCTTCTGCCCCAAGAGGCTTTGGTTCCGGCTTGGGTGCCGGTTTGACTTCCTGCTTACCGCCGTCCGACAATGGTTTCCTAATCGGCTGAGATTCATCGGGGGCGCAGCCGACAACCGCGACTCCCAAGAGCATGCCTCCAGATGCAATCGTCAGACAAAACGAGCGGTAAAATGAAGCGGCACGGTTCATACAATTCTCCTCGAAGCAAAAAAGGGGAGCATTTCAGCATCGTAAGACGGACCTACAATACGCGTCCATTGTGCCGCACTTTGCCCGCCCCTGTCAAGCACCCCGTTTCCAAACCCCAAGTCGCAGTTTAGAATACGCTCATGGCTAAAGTAACCTATAAAGATGCCGGCGTCGATTTGGACATATATCGCCAGTCGATGGCCAAATTGCCGAAGTTGTTGGCCCGGACCTCCACGCCCCGCGTAATCCCCATGGAGGGCGGTTTCGCCGGGCTATTTCAGCTCGATTTTGCCGATCGCCTCTTTGCTCGCAATTACGAAGACCCCGTGCTGGTCTCCTGTTCTGACGGGGTGGGCACCAAACTCAAGGTGGCCTGTGCGGTCGGCAATCATCGTACGGTGGGCATCGACCTCGTGGCCATGAGCGTCAACGACGCGCTCTGTTGCGGCGCGGAACCGCTCTTTTTCCTCGACTATGTCGCAATGCCCAAGGACGATCCGGGACTGCTCGAGCAGATTGTCGAGGGTGTTTCCGATGGCTGCCTTCAGGCCGACTCCGCTTTGCTGGGCGGCGAGACGGCTATCCTGCCCGACCTGTATGCCGCCGGCGATTACGACCTGGCCGGGTTTTGCGTCGGCGTTGTGTCGCGCAAACAAATCATCGACGGCTCGACGGTGGCCCCCGGCGACGTGGTGCTGGGATTGGCTTCGACGGGTTTGCACTCGAACGGCTATAGCCTTGCCCGCAAGATTGCCTTCGATGTTTCCGGGCACAAAGTGACCGATCGCGTGGAGGAGCTAGGCACGACGGTGGGCGACGCCCTGCTGACGCCGACGCGGATTTACGTTCGACCGGTGCGGCAAATTCTGACGCAGTATCGCGGCAAAAATGTCGTCCACGCCATCGCCCACATCACCGGCGGCGGCTTGCACGAGAACCTCGCGCGCGTGGTACCGCAAGGCGTTCAAATCGTTATCGAACGCGGCAGTTGGCCCGTGCCGCCGATTTTTACCTGGTTGCAACGGCTCGGCGATGTCGAGCAGACCGAGATGGACCAAGTCTTTAACGTGGGCATTGGCATGGTGCTGGTCGTGAGCGCATCGCATGCCGAAAGTCTCCGCGCTCAACTCGTAACCGCCGGCGTCGAGGCGTTCGTCATCGGCCGGGCGGAAGAAGGGCCGCAACGGGTTACCTGGGGCAAGTTGTAGCCCCGAATTACAACCGCTGTGCGGCAATGCCGGCCGATTGCGGTGTGGGCGATGGCCCGGCTTTTTCCAAGGCTTCAACGACGTCGGCCTGCGTGTAACCGGCTTGCAGAATCTTGGGGTGGTTTGGATCCCGCGCCGAGAAGACGGCAATCACAGGAATCTGACGACTGCCCAGCACGTCGAGCATCTCGGTCACTTCCTGGGCCTTCTCGCGATAGGTCCAATCGGCCTTCAGCGGCACGACGCCCAGCCGTTGAACCGCATCAATCACCGGCTGCGTTCGCAGCACTGCGTTTTCCTGTACCTTGCAGGTTAGGCACCAGTCCGCCGTAAAATCAACCAGCACCGTTTTCGGCCCGATCGCGTTCAAATCAATTTCGTTCTTCTCCGTCTGCGGGCCGCTGGCAAACCGCTGTTCCATGACGCGAGCCAGCCCGTCGAAGCCGAGGGGGCCGAGTACGTTGCTGCCGATGCCGGGAAACATGGCAATCCAAACGAGGCATGCGAAGGCCGTCGCGAACGCCCAAGTTCTTAGGTACACCCCCAACTCCTCGACGGGCGAGAGGCGTCCGATCCACCAGCAGGCAAACCATAGCCCGAACAAAAGTCCGACCGTCGGCACAACATATTGCGGCTGGAGGATGGTCAGCATATAGACAACGGTGGCCATGAGTACGAAGCCCATCAGCTTCTTAAAGGTTTCCATCCAAAGCCCCGGCTTGGGGAGAAACCGCAACAGTTCCGGGAAGGCACCGATGAGCAGATAGGGGCTTGCCATGCCCAGGCCGATGGAGAGGAAGACGACGTAGGTTAGCCAGGGCGGCTGCGCGGTGGCCCAGGCCAAGGCAGGGGCCAGCAAGGGGGCACTGCACGGCGTGGCAAGCAGCGTGGTCATCGCTCCTTTGAAGAACGCACCCACCGCGCCTTCTTGTGCGGCCAGTTCATTGGCCTTGCCGCGACCGACGAACGAAGGAAGTGCAACCTCCCATACGCCGATGAAGCTTAGGGCCATCGTAAAGACGACCGCCGTCAGTGCGATCGTGAACCAGGTCTCGCCGAACAACTGCCCCCAGCCGAACTTCTGCGGGCCGGTGGCCAGCAATGCCAGAATCAAGAACACCGCCAGCAAACCGAGCGAGTACCAGATATTCAGCATGAAAGCCTTTTGCCGGCTTTGTCCCGATTGCTCGACGAACGACAGTATTTTTAGCCCGATGACCGGCAGGACGCACGGCATGACATTCAAAATCAATCCGCCCAGGAACCCCAGGAGGATCGCCTTCCAAACGCTAAGTTGTGTACCGTTGCGGACGTGCGTTCGGACTTGCTCCAGATCGAGCGTGGGGCCGACCAATGTGCGGAAGGCGGCAATCGTGCTGAACTTGTGCCACGTCAACTCGTCGCGATGGGCGGCCACTTGGGGCTTCACGATGGGCGGCCCAATCACAGTCGGCCCAGTCACAGTCGGCCCAGTCACGGTCGGCCCATCCGGCTGCACTGTCGGCGGCTGAGGGTTGACCAGTTGCGGCTTGACCAGTTGCGGCTTGGGTGGATCGACCTTTGCCGGCTGACTTGCTGCGGCCAGAGCAATTAGCTTCGCTTCCGGATGGTACATTACCGTGAAGGCGTAATCCTGCGGCGCGGTGCAGCCGTTGTCGTCGCAAACTTGTGCGTAAACGGTGCCGTCAAATTTAATGCCTTGCGGGGGAACGCCCGCCGCGAAGCGAATCGGTGCAACCCAGGAGAAACTGCCGGAATGACTTTCCAACGGCAAACCGGGGAAAGCCTCTTCGTTGATCTCGCGATGGGGGGTCGTGACCGCGAGGAACTGGCCCAGTTCGGCTCCTTGGGGCGGCTTGATTTTGATCTCCGAACGAATTGGCCCGCCGGGGGCTTGTGTGATGGAGTAAATGTGGGCACCGGGGGGAAGTTTGCCCTTCACAAACAATTGCGCCGAACCGTCCGCCGTCGGCGTGGTGAAACCGGCCTCGAAAGTCGGCTTGGGGCTGGCGGGGGCCGCGCCGAAACCGAGCAATCCACCAGCCGGGCGGCCAAACGACGGCGGCTGGTCGGCGTCGACAGGCTGTGCCCCAAGGTTCATCGGGGTCAGCGCGAGGATCCAACCGGCAAGCAGGCCGCCTAGCGCGTTGAGAAGATTTCGATTACCCATGAAACCAAGGCCCTTTCTATCGCTTGCTCCCCTCTCCCGCGACCGCGTTTATGTTGCGCCCTGGAGAGAGGCAGCCGGGCGACGGGACGTGCGACAAAGTGCTGGAGTTTGTCTCGGACAGGAACTACTGTATTCATCCATCGATTTTCCATCAATGGCGAAAAGCAAACACCACTGCGCGAACCGAGTTGTTTGCCGATGAATTCTAACCGCTAGGGCTCAAAATGACAACAATCGCAGAAGACTGGCATGTCTAGGGATTTTCGGCAATTTGCGCGATGTTTTGCCTTGGGGGCTTGTTTCCGCTGAAACCTCGGGTATTCTGGAAGGCGGGGTTCGACGGTACAGGAGAAACGCGCGTGAAGCTCGTGATTGCGATCATTCAGCCGACCAAGCTCAAAGCGGTTCGCGAGGCCCTGGAAAAAATTGAGGTCACGCGGCTGACCGTGGCCGATGCTCAGGGCTATGGCCGTCAGCGAGGCCGCACGGAAGCGTTCCGAGGCCACGAATATGCTTGCACCTTGCTGCGAAAAATCGCCCTGGAAATCCTGGTTAACGACGACTTCCTCGATCGCACCGTCAACACGATCATCAGCGTGGCACGCACCGGACCGGAAGGCACCATCGGCGACGGAAAAATTTTCATCGTGTCGGCCGTGGAATCGATTCAAATTGCCGATGGTAGCCGCGGGCCGGGTTCGGTGTAGCCCAGAGTAATCATCGCGCTCTGAGCGAGGCGAGTACGTTACGAGGGTAGTTCAGCGGCCGCGATTTCCGGTGCCCCGCGCTCATCTTGAATCACCGCCGGAAGTGCGGCTTCTTTTTCGCTTCGGTCGGCATCGCAAAAGACTTCATCGGTTTCCGTGGCATCGACATCGCGACGCAATTGGAAGTAGATTGCGGTGGAGGCGGCCCCGAAAAAGGCATACAGATAACCCAAGACCAGCAGTTTAATGCCGAGCGCCCAAAATCCGATGATCGACGCGGCCGTGCTTCCCGACGAGCCGTCCGCGTTGGGCGTAAAGAGCTCCTTCATGCGGTCGGCCCCGCTGCCCCAACTCGCCGCCCAGGTGCCAAGCCAAGAAACGGCGATGGCAAAGTTCTCGACGACGATCCAGCCCAGCCCGCCAACGACCGAGGCGACGAAGCCATAAAATAGATAGCGCAACGGTCGCTGGAAAACGTAGGCGTAGGTCCGGCTCAAAGCGTCGAAGCTATCGGTGCCTTCGACGCTGATGGTTGCCCACATCAGCGGCCAGCCGAGCATCGCGCCGATGAGCAGCATCGTCATCGTGAATCCGCCGACGAGTACAATCGGCCAGACCAGCCCCACGGCTACCGCTCCGATATCCGATTTCATCAACAGGCCGAGTAGACAAATCGCTGCTGCGGCCAAAGCGACACCGCACATCGGAAAGAGCGGTGCCGCGAAATAAGAGAGCCACTTGGAACCGGCCCAGCGAAGAGCCGACCCCCAGCCGACCCGTTCTTCGCAGGCGAGTTGCACGGCGGCAACGCGGCAAATCGCCGCGCCGAAATATGCCCACACCGCCAAGCTCCAAAGCGACGTACAAGCTAGGCTCAACAAGTTGCGCAGCGTCACGGCCTCCATCGGCAGATGCTTGGGCCCAACAAAGATTCGCCAAACGGGTCGCGTTAATTCATTCCACGGGCCGAGAAACGGATTGGAGGTGCTGGCCGCAAGTCCACTATTGCCGGAACCGAAAGTCGGCGCAGCACCATCCGTGCCAGGGCTGGGGATTTGCACCAAGGGCCGAGCGGGAATCGAGCGGTCAATAACCGCCGTGGGCGACAAGTCGCCAAACGCCTCGGACCAGCTTGCGTTGGGGTGGTCGTCGCTGCCAAAAATGCGCGCAATGGCCCACCACCCCGACAGCGTGAATAATACGGCACAGGCCCCAAAGACCAGCAAGCGGAGCGTGGTGGCAAGCCGGAAACAGCGAACAATGCTCAGCCAAGGACAAATCTCCGACCAGCAAATCGCTCTCAGGGCCACACCTTCAGTATCGCGCATGCAAATTTCCTTCATCTATAAAATGCTCCAGACCGCAAACCGCAGCCCGACGACGCCACTATAATACACGAATCCAGGGGGTATTCGCAAGTTGGGAGAGTTATTCCGTGACTTATTCGTTGGACGCCTGATCGACCCTACCAATTTCGTGCGATTTCAAGTAGACTCACCTTTGACCATTGATTAACCTCGCCGCAAATCGCAATCCGTCAAAGGACAAGCGCCGTGGACATCGCACTATCATTTTCCCTTCTCGGACTGATGATCTATCTGATCGCAAGCATGTCTGGGGTCGGCCAACGAGATGCCGGGCAATCGGCACAGCTCCGTCGGCTCGACCGCAAGGTCGATGCGATCGTCGAGCACTTGGGGATAAAAGTTGTTGACGACGCCGATCCGAAGGTTCTGGAATTGCTCATCGCGGGAAAGAAGATCGAAGCGATCAAGCTTTACCGCGAGCAATCTGGCGCGGATTTGAAAGAGGCCAAGGACTACGTGGAGTCGCTGTAAGAATTGCTATGTGCTCGCGACCAAAATCCAAGAATGGGTGCTTTGAACGAAACGAGGACCGTGCCAATGTTGCTATCATTTATGAGTATTAACCCGGCAGTCGCCACACTGCCCATCATCGTTATCGTTTTGGTCTGGCTGCTAATCTGGGGAGTAAGCGATCCGTTGGTCTGGCGGATGCTTTCCGTTGTCGGCATGGCCGCCGGTGGCGGATTTCTCGTCTGGGGCATTTTGTTGGCGACGATGCGAGAGGAGCCACTGTTGGTCTCGCCTGCCGCGACCATCGCCATCGGAGCGGGCACCCTGATCGGTTCGATCGCCTTGCTGGTGATATCATTTGTCGGACGCCGCAAGGCTTGAAAAGAGGAGTAGGCCGTTACTAATTTTGACAACAATCGCGTCTATTCGCTGAAGTTCTTGGGAGGGGCACTGGACAAGCGGAAATTCCACGATAGTGTCAACCATTATCAGCCGGTCGCTCAGAAGTTCACACAAGATAAATGCTCAAAAGGTGGCAGGAGTCGTTTTTAATGCTCAACGCCACGCTGCGTTCGCAGGGGTATAATGTATGAGGTGAGGCGCGGATAGGGCTGACGGCTTCGCTCTCGGAGATAAAAGGAAAAGGTGTCACCCATAACCGCCGTCGTGTTAAGGCCACGTTTTTTTATAAACGTAAAACGGGAACAGGGAAAGGCTAGCCGGGGGTCAGGGGCGGCAATAAGCTAACTTGGTCGGCGAATGGATTCGCCGAAATGTTCCTGAAATGCATCTCTTGTCAACTGTGGGGTGAGAAAAGATGAAGTGAGAAAAGTTGCCTGGAACCATTTGTAGGGGGCACAAAAGGTGTCAGGAGTCGTTTTTAATGCCCAACGTGCCACATGATATAGGTCTCCTTGTTTGGTGGACTGAGAAAGGGTTGTTCACCACAAACTTAGTTCACCGGCAAGGGGCCTTGTCACGTCGGCGGTTATAGTATCAGGAACGAATGGCACTGTCGTTATTGTAACCTATTTTAGGTGCAGTATTTCTGCAATTCTTGGCGAAGGACATCCCTGGGCTGTTGCATGAGCGGATACCCGTGGCGGCGGCGTCTGAGGACTCGGGGTTCAAGGCGGCCGGGACGGTTGGCGACTTCGCAGGCCGCAATCCGAGTGA
>JANXOJ010000138.1 GCA_025353625.1 Planctomycetota bacterium
CCGACAGCGGCCGCGCCGACGTATCCCCACTGGTTTCGGGCAGCGGTAAGCGATCCGCCTTGCCGATACCCCGATGAATTTGCATAACCGCCGCGGACATTGGCAATCGAGTTTCCGGCGGCGTCTCTCGCGCCAGAAGCACTGCCCGCTCGGACGGCGGAGTTTGTTCCATCGGTGGCACCACGGAAGCCGCTAGCGCGACCTGCTGCTGCACCGCCGGCGGTTTCGATTCCTGCTCGCGAACCTCCCGCGATGGCGGCGTTATCGCCTTTGCTGGCCCCCGCGATGCCCGAGCCTTTGACTGCGGTATTTCCGCCTGGGCCTTCCACTTTGATGGCCGCACCTGCACCGCCGACATTCGCCCCGCCAGCGGTGGTATGCGATCCGCCGCCGCCGGCAATTGTAATAGTTGAACCGCCGGGAGTCGTGACGGTCTTCGACTGGAGGCCCTGTCCCGAGCTCGGCAACTGACTGGCCGTCGGTGGACCAGAACTTCGCGTACCGGCCTGCCCCTGTTGAGGAAGATTCAAGAAGTTGCTGACTTGGTTTTGGCTAGGCCGCTGAAAAGACTGCGGAGACTGAAATGCTTCGCGCCCTGCGGCAGCGGGTCCGCCCACGTCGGGGCGTGCGCCCGATGCGCCAGTACCGGGTCTACTGGCTGGAAGTTGACCGGGGCGAGTCCCGGCGAGTCCCTGTCCGGCTCCTGCCGCCGGCCGAGTCGCTGGACGCGCAGCGGCAGATTGAGCGGGCCGATTCGCTGGCGAAGGTGCAGCGCGGCTCATTGATGGGCTGCGGTTCATCGCGGGACTTGGCGACGGTCGTGCCCCGCCTCCGCCTCCTCCAGGGCGGGCTCCGCCTCCGCCTCCTCCTCCGGGGCGGGCTCCGCCTCCGCCTCCGCCTCCACCGCCCCCACGTGATCCACCACCGCCGCCGCCACCGCCACCGCCGCCGCCACGTCCACCACCGCCCCCGCCTCCGCGGGAAAAGCCGTCCGTCGTCATGAGCAAAGTGGCGATTATCGCGCTGCCGATCAAAATTGTAGACTTTTTCATAATGTCACCTATCGGTGGATTGGGGATTGTGGGGAATTATTCGGGTCGAACGTGGGAATTTTCAACTCTTCGTTCCACGCTTGGGATTGGTTTCAGCAGCCTTGGCCGAATTTGTTGCCGGAGTGCTTGCCGCTTTGCGAACGATCTTCACCTCGTCGATATTGGGCAAGAAGTCTTCGCCCACCTTCCGTCCGATCGACTTCCAGGTGAACGTGTTCGCGTCGATCAGCGTGTAGATGTTGGTGGCCGACGCCTTGCGGCCATCGGTCAGAACTTGGCTGAACTTGACAATCCAACAATTGTCCTTCTTCGTCCAAATGCCTTCGCCAAACCCGCCGTCAGAATCGAACATCCAGGAGCGAATCGTTCCCGCCGCCGGATCCCAGCCGATAATTTGGGTTCCTTCAAGTTCGTCGTCCATGCCGGGTGCCGAGACCTTGAACGCATAGCTCAAAAAGGTTTTGTTCTTCGTCCAGGATACCTTGGCCGCGACCTCGGCGTCGGGACTCTGATCGCCCCACTCGCCGACGAGCCATGCCAAATCCTGCAATTGCGAGCTCGCCGCAGGCGTTTCAGGGACGTCGGTTTCGCGAACCGTATTGAGCTTCCATCGGCCCCCTTCCTTCACATCGACCGCGAGATACGTAGAGTCGCTTGGCGGTTCTGAGGCGCGAATGACCCGAACCGTGCCTTCCTCGATGGCCACCTGGGCCGACACCATGCGAATGGACGGGTTGATTACTTCGATGCGCACACCTCGGTTCTCGGTGAATAAAGTCTGCATCTCCTTCTCGATGGCCGTCTTTCCCTGGAATCGCTGACCGGACGGGCTTACCCACTCACCGTTGTCGCTCCAAAGCGCAGCTACGGCTTTGGCATCGCCACGATTGTAGGCGGCAACATACGAATCGATTCCGGCGCGGATAGCATCTTGGTCCGACTGCTCCGCTTTGCTCGGCTCCGCAGCAAAAAGAGGATTGGTGAAAATCAGCATTGCAGTCAGGGCTACCAGCGGACGGCCCGATGCGACAAAAGTAAACACGGAACTCGACATGAAATTGGTTCTCCTTGCGGTTGGAGTGGATAGGATGTGGGCCTCGTTGCAATCGGTCATGGACCGCCAACGGCTGTATCGGCCTTCTTTACGACGAAGCGATGACTCAGTCCCTAGTATAATGTTCACACTGGGGCGATGTGTTACTTTTCCTGGAATTTCGGAGGAAATGAGGAAGGCAAACGCGTATCCGATGTGATTTGCAATCGCTTCGCATCGCTTAAGTTGAATGCTGCGAATGACTTACGTCGTGTTAGCTCCACGTTTTCATCGGAATATTTTTCTTGCTGTTGCCAAAATATTTTGGACACTCCCAGACGCTGGTGCTTTCGCTGCTATAATCGGAAGTCGAAATCAATTCTTGTTTTCTCGCGTTGGCGCAGCGCCTTTCGGCCGTCGCGTGCAGTTCAAGATGAGCACGATGCGATAAGCGAATTGAATTGGTAAGGGGATGCAGTCATGAATTGGCTTCAACGCTACCACGTTCGCCATTACTTCAACAACTCGATTTGGATCCTGCCCTTGTTGAGCATCTTACTGGCTCTCGTAGCAGTCCCGTGGCTTCACGGTCTCGAGAAAAAACTGGGCTGGGACTCGGGCATCGATCCGGAAACCGCGCGGACGATACTGGGGATGATGGCCTCGTCGATGTTCACCTTCATCGTTTTCGTTTGTTCGGCCTTGTTGATCGCCGTGCAACTTGCCAGCGCCCAACTCACGCCGCGGATCATTGCCATCGTATTCCGCGATCCCGTTACCAAGTTCTCGTTGACGTTATTTGTATTTACCTTCACTTTCACGCTGGCAGTTCTGGTCCGGATCAATACGGATGTACCTCTGCTCACGGCGAGACTGTCCGCATATAGTTGCATTGCCTGCGTGGGCGTCTTTTTGTTTCTCATCGACCATGTGGGCAAGTGGTTGCGCCCGAGCGGCACCCTCCGCGCCGTCGCCTTGTTGGGCCGCAAAGTTATTGAGAAGGTCTACCCGCGACGATTATCGGAACTCCCGGGGACGGTGCAGGAACCAACGGTTTCGTTCGACGATGAGCCGGCGCGAACGGTGGCCAGCCTCAAGAGCGGTGTCGTGCTCGCCTTCGACGTCCGGGGGCTTGTGGCCATGGCCCAGCGTGCCGACTGCACCATTGAAATGGTTCCCCAAGTCGGCGATTTCGTCGCGGCGGGAGATCTCTTGTTTCGAGTCTATCGGGGCGGGGCATCGCTTAAGGCATACGATCTCCGCCACGCGGTTGCTGTTGGGCAAGAGCGCACCAGGGAGCAAGACCCGGCGCTGGCGTTCCGCATTATTGTGGATATCGCCTCGAAGGGGCTCTCGCCGGCTATCAACGATCCGACCACGGCGGTGCTTGCCATCGATCAAATCCATCATCTCCTGCGCAATGTCGGCGGGCGGCATCTGGACGATGAACGCGTGCGGGACGCATCGGGACGGGTGCGGCTTGCTTTCCGGACCCCGGCATGGGAAGATTTCGTTCAGATGGCGGTCACGGAGATTCGCCATTACGGCGCTGAGAGCATCCAAGTTGCGCGACGGTTACGGGCCATGCTGGAGAACCTGATTCAGACCTTGCCTGCAGAGCGTGCGGCGGTCTTGCGGCCTGAGCTGAGCTTGCTCCAGCGCTCCGCCGAGCGATTCTTCTTTGAGCCGGAAGATCGCGCGATGGCCGAAGTTGGCGATTTCCAAGGCGTGGGCAGCAAAGGAGGCACAGGTGCAGTTCAACGGAAGGGGACCGAGTCCAAGCTACCATGAATAGCGATATGACGGAAGGATCGTGCAAAAGTTCATCGTGGGCATCGTTGAAATACCGGTAGAACTGCAAAGCCCGGCAGTAGGGAACGCCCTCTGTGGCGTTCCGCGGGAATTCCGGAGCGGCACGGAGTCCGCTCC
>JANXOJ010000154.1 GCA_025353625.1 Planctomycetota bacterium
AGGACCGCCAAGACCATTAACCTTGCCGAACCAAGTCTGGATCAACCCACCGGCCGACAGGCCGGAAACCCGAATCATCGAACTCACAATTAGTCACTAAATTCGTACCACAGGTGTCTCAAAACTATTGACACGTTCCGGATTGCGATTGCATGCCGTCGAGATGGGTGGAAAAGTCCTCCAACTTTGCAACCAGGACGTGGATGTTCTCGGCTTGCCGCTGCAACGGCCCGGCGGCGATAAGGATCGCGGCACCGAGGGCAGCCGTGCGGTATTGCTTCCAAACCTCGGGACGGATGATAAGGTTGGCCGTGCCCGATTCGTCTTCCAGGGTAACAAAGGTAATGCCTTTGGCTGTCGCCGGCCGCTGCCGTACAAGCACTAGCCCCGCCACGCGAACCCATTTTCCGTTAGGCCAAGTCTTCAATTGACTGGCCAGTACGGCTTTCTTTTTCTCCAACTCGCTGCGAAGGAATTGCAGCGGATGAGCCAGAAGCGAAAGGCCCATCGTGCGGTAATCGGCCAAAACTTCTTGGGCCGGTGTCGTGGCGGGGAGGAAGTGGTTGGTGGTGGGAGAGTTGTCGGTATCCAGCAGGGCAGCGGTATCCAGCAGGGGCATCGCCTTTTGGCCTTGGCCCAAGGCGTCCCACAGCGACTGGCGACGGTTGGTTTCCAGCGAACCAAAGATGCCTGCTTTGGCCAAACGCATGATGGCCGCACGACGCAAGCCCGTGCGACGAGCCAAATCGTCGATCGAGCGAAACGGCTTGTCGCCACGGCTTCGCACGATTTGCTCGGCATGTGCGTGCGGCAGACCGAGCAGCATCCGGAAGCCAAGCCGGAGAGAGAGATGAAGGGGGATGGAAGGGGGAAGAGGGCAAGAATTGCGATCGCTCGCATCCTCCATATCCCCCCCTTCCCCCTTCCGCCTGCCCCCTTCCAAAGTACAGTCCCAATCGCTCGAGTTGACATCGACTGGCAGCACCTCGACGCCGTGCTCGCGGGCGTTCCGCACAAGCTGGGCCGGGGCATAGAATCCGAGCGGCTGGCTGTTTAGCAAGGCCGCCGTGAAGGCCGCCATGTGATGATGCTTCAGCCAGCACGAGACATACACTAAAAGAGCGAAGCTGGCGGCATGTGACTCGGGAAAGCCATACTCACCGAAACCGCGAATCTGGTGAAAGACGGCCTCGGCCCACTCCTGCGTGAATCCGCGTGCAAGCATCCCTTCAATCAGCTTGCGGTGGAATTGGTCGATCACGCCGGGCCGTCGCCAAGCACCCATTGCCCGACGAAGCTGATCGGCCTCACCCGGCGTGAAGCCGGCCGCTTCGACTGCCAACCGCATCGCCTGTTCTTGAAAGAGCGGCACGCCCAGCGTCTTTTCCAGCACGCCGCGAATGGCCTCGTTGGGATATTCGACCGCTTCTTCACCGTTGCGGCGGCGGAGATAGGGATGCACCATGTTGCCCTGGATTGGCCCCGGGCGAACGATGGCCACTTCGATCACCAAGTCGTAAAAGCACTTCGGCTTCAATCGCGGCAGCATACTCATCTGTGCCCGGCTTTCGATCTGGAAGACACCCATCGTGTCGGCCTGGCGGATCATCTCATAAACGCCTTCGTCGCCTTCGGGAATGTTGGCCAGCGTCAAGTCGGAGCCGGAACCAGAATGCTTTTTAACGAGATCGAAGCACTTGCGGATTGCCGTCAACATGCCGAGTGCGAGGCAATCGACTTTAAGAATGCCCAGTTCGTCGAGGTCGTCCTTGTTCCACTGGATGACGGTGCGATCGGGCATGGCCGCGTTCTCGATCGGCACTAACTCACAAAGCGGCCCGCGAGTCATAACCATGCCGCCGGTATGTTGCGAAAGGTGGCGTGGGAAGCCGAGGAGTTGCCCGACGAGATCGACCAGTTGTCGCACGGCGGTCGATTTGCAATCGATGCCCGCCTCGCGGCAGCGGAGCGGTAAATCGGGCTCCGTGCGGAAATGCTCGATCCGTTTTGCCAAGCGCTCGATTTGATCGGCGGGAATCCCCAGGGCGCGCCCCACGTCCCGCACGGCGGAACGGGGCCGGTAGGTAACGACCACGGCGGTCATGCCGGCTCGCTCGCGGCCATATTTTTGATAGAGATACTGAAGCACTTCTTCGCGGCGTTCGTGCTCGAAATCGATGTCGATGTCGGGAGCCTCGTTCCGTTCGCGACTCATGAAGCGTTCAAACAGCAGGTCCATCCGCTCCGGATCGACCGACGTGACGCCCAGACAAAAGCAAACCGCCGAGTTGGCTGCCGAGCCGCGTCCCTGGCAGAGAATGCCTCGACGGCGGGCAAAAACAACCAAGTCCCACACCGTAAGAAAATATGCCTCGTAGTGCAACTCTTCGATGAGTTGCAATTCGTGCTCGATGAGCCTTCGTACTTTCTCCGGCACGCCTGCCGGATAACGCATCTTGGCCCCATCCCAAGTCGTTTGAATCAGATACTCGACCGGCGTGAGACCGAGCGGAGCAAGTTCCTCGGGGTACTCGTAACGCAGTTCATCGAGTGAAAAAGTCACCCGCTGGGCAATTTCTAGCGTTCGCTCCAAGGCCGCCGGATAGCGTGCAAAGAGCGCGGTCATTTCCCCCGGCGATCGCAAGTAACGCTGAGCGTTTGGGAACAAGCGTTCGCCCGCCGTGGCGACTGTGCAGCCATGCCGCACGGCGGTCAACACGTCGCTGAGCGGTTGACGTCCCGGTACGTGGAAGTGAACGTCGCCGGCGGCCAGCAGCGGCACCTTCGCTTCGTCCGCGAACGAGGCCAGTTGATCGAGCCGCCGTCGATCGTCGCCGCGATGGTGCAACTCGGCCAGCAGGTAACAGCGACCGGGGAAAATGTCGCGGTAGGCGTGGAGCCTGGAGCGCGCCGCGTTACTCGCTACGGAGTGCTCCGTACCGGGTACTTCATCTTTCATCCTTCTTCCTTCTTCCTTCATTCCACCTCCCACCACTCCCGCAATCGATCCTTCCGCATGTGCGGCGATATCTTCGAGCGTCAGATGGCACTCGCCTTTCTCCGCCCGGCGTCGGCCGCAAGTAATGAGCCGTGCCAGGCGGCCATAGGCGGCACGATCGGTGGGCCAGAGGACGACCGGTAGTGCATCAACGGGCGCGATCTCGGCACCGATAATAAGTTTCAATCCGCGATCCTTGGCAGCACCGTGGGCACGGACGACGCCCGCCAGACTGTTGCGATCGGTAACGGCCAATGCGGCATACTGAAGTTCTGCCGCTCGCTCGACCAGTTCCGCGGGATGCGAGGCACCTTCGAGGAAGGAGAAATTCGATTTGGCATGGAGTTCGGCGTAGGGCACGACAGACCTCTCAATCAAACATTCCGTGCAGAAAGCAAGGGCCGGTCGGCAAACGACGAAAGACCCAGTAACGGCGACCGGCGGTCGTCTCGATGCGATAATAGTCGCGGGCTACCGTGCGGCCTCGCCACCAGCCGGTTTCAATCCGCTCCGGCCCCCAATGCCGGGCAACACGATGCTGCTGACCGGCGTAAGAAAAAGAACCTTCGATCCCGTTGGGTAGCCGCACGGGTTGGTGCAGCAGCCGCAAAGGCCGAGGGATGTGCGGCAAATGTGCGCCGAGGGGGCTCTTGGACGCCAGCTTGATAACCGGCCGCATGCCGCGTTCCACCAGCGGTACGTAATGACAGGCTAACTCCGGCTGGGCGTCGGGAATCAGCCGCACACGCATCACCGAAGTGTGCCCCAGACGTGTGCTAAGCCGATCGATCAGGCCCGGCAAGTGATGCACTTCGCCTCGCGGTTGCTCTTCGCCAAACAATTCCCGCTGCCGCAGTTCCAAGGGGACCGTAGCGACCGCCTCCAGGCAGATCGATTCCACCGGGGCCGGCAATTGCAGTGACTCAAAGCGAACTTGCAGCAACTGCACGAGATGATTCGCCCAGGCGGTAGGGCGGAACAGACCGACCACCACTTGCAGCGGTTCGCCTTCCAGACAGGTCAGCAGGCACTCCAGCCGCATGGCTCCGCGATCGGCTTGCGTGAGCATGGCAGCAAGGCGACGAACGAGATACTCCAACGCGGCCTCAATGGTTTCACGCCGAGTGGTGGGGAACTCGGCCGACCAGCGGGCTTGGAATCGCGGCGGCGGATTCCAAGCTGGCAGCGGCTCCGGCAGCTTGCCCGTTACGCGGTCGAGACAGTCGAGGAGTTCCGGCCCAAAGCGCGATGTAAGCTCGCGGCGCGGCAAAGCTTCCAACTGATCGATGCGGCCAACCCCCAGGCTATGCAGCAGCACAACGATTGGCTCCGGCAATCGCAACGCCGTAATGGGCAGGGAGGAGAGGGGAGAAGGAGAAAGGGGGGAAGTTTTGTTGCTGGTTACTGGGTACTGGGTACTGCCCACCGGCCACCGACCACGAACCACTTCCTTCACGCCATGCTTGGCCAGTGCCCACGCCGCACCGGGGGTGGAAGCCGCGGCAAGGCGAAGTTGCCACCCTTGGATGCGAAGTTCGTCCGCAACTTTTTCCAGGAGCCGCTCTTCGCTGCCGAACAGGTGGACGACGTTCGTGATGTCCAAAAGCACGCTCTGCGGAAATAACGCCGGATCGATGCCCACCAGCGGTGAAAAATGCTTGCACCACGCGGCAATGGCCTTGAGGGCGTCGATCGAGTTTTCGGGCAGGTTATTAACCCACAGGCAGAGCAGGCGTTTCATCGTCGATCTCCACTTCCACGGTTTGCTCGCCGCGACCGCCGCGACAACGCAACACCACGACGCACATCCGCCGCGACCGGCCATAAGGGCCAACACTCGGCAGCGGCTCAACCAACAATCGCACATCGGCCCAAGAAGGCTCGCTACGGACGGCATACGGACGGATCAACATTCCCACGCCGCCCCCTCGTTCAACCGCCAGTTGCAGTCGGCGAAAGGTATGGCTATCGAGCCATCCCAAAGACTTTTTGCCGGGCCGGTTCTCGGGCGAGTCCGGCCAAGCGATAACGGCTGCCACTGCCGGGCAACGCAATGCCTGATCTAAAGCCCAACCGTAATCGGGTTTGTTGGCGGGGTGGACGACAACCAATCGTGCGGGCTCGATTCCCAAGCGGATTGCCGCCGGGGGATAGAACTCTCCGCTGCGATCGAGCACGACCACGGCCCCGCCATCGCGAGCCCCACCCGCCGCAGCCCCACCCGCCGCAGCTCGGAAGGCAAGCGTCGTCGCTCCGTCTCCCTCGCCCCTGCCAATCCACTCGATCAGCGTACCTCGACGGAACCCGTTTTCAGGAAGAACCCGATCGAGTGCCGGACAGCCCGTGGAAAGGGCGGACACTTTTCTCCAGGAAGGGGAGCCTCCCACGTCAGCTCTGGGTAGGCCCCCCCCCTCCCACGTGGCAATTTGTTCACGCAACGACTCAATCCGCCGATACTGGCCATCTAGGTTCGACACAATCATGGACCTCCCGCAAGAAGTGTACATGCGTATCGATAGCGTGTCAATGGGTCATTGTCGACGGCCAGGAGAACTGCATAGCCATTTTTCCAAACCGTGAGTTGGGCTGGAGCGTAGAAACTTTGACCGGAATGGACGGTCACGGTTGACGCGCGCTTTCACGGAAGGTTTTTATGATCGAATCTGCTCTGTCAGAACTTGGTACAGTCTTTTCTCAGGTCACCGACCCCCGCAAGGCCAGGAAACAAGGGAAGCCGAACTATTTGTTGTCTCGAACCTCCTTCCGTGGCCTACGAGGACGGATGGTCGTGGCGCACCGCCGCAAAGGGAACCAAGGCTTCGTAGGGCGCGAGCGGTTCCAGCAAATCGTCGCTCTGCCCCATGCCGCGACAAGCGAAACTGCTCCAAGCAGAACCGCCCGCCTGCTCCACCATTTTCGCGCGCAAGGCGATCCTTCCCGCGGACGGATCGACATATGGATGTGGTTACTCATGGGACAATAGCCGTACAGGTCGAAGCGTTTTCGCTTCTTCCAATCGGCGACGGCCTTCAGAAACGCCGGGAAGTCTCCTTCGCTCTCAAAAACCGGTTGCCGATTATTGCCGCGATTGA
>JANXOJ010000273.1 GCA_025353625.1 Planctomycetota bacterium
GACCTGGGCATGGAGAATATTTCCAGCCGGATCGACCAGTACGCGCCGGCTGTGTGCAATGCGCGCGGCGACGTAGATCGCCTCGGACGAGCGAAACTGCACCACCAGATGGTCGAAAGTCGGTTCTTCCGCCATGAAAAACGAAAAGCCGCCCTGCGTCAAATCGAAGCAGGGTACGTCGATCCATGCTGCGTCCGGCGGCACTTCCCGGCAATAGCCGGGAGCAATCCGCTGCGACTGGCTATAGGGCCATCGAGGTGCCAGCCGCCGATCCACCGCCGACTCCGTGGGGGCGTCAACGGATGGCTCCTTGTGGGCTGCGGCCAAGAAATGATGCACGTGCGTGAAAAAGGAAGCATCGGCATCTTGACCTAATGTGCCCATATACTAACTCATATTCTTTTTTTGACCGGAAAGCAAACCAGAATTGTTATTCCATTCCTCCGGTAACGGCTGCAACGGTTTTACGGCCAAATTTCTCGATCCAAAACGCCGCCGAGGGCACTCCATCGGGGAGCGGCCCCTTGTCGCCGCACAACGCAATCTTCTTCCTGCCCCTTGTCCGGAGGGCGACCGCAATTGACAATTATAGTTTCGCTAACACCCGTGAGACTGATTACATGCACGCTACCACGCGCGTTCCGGACGGGGCTGGCCGCTTTGGCCAGTTCGGAGGACGTTACACTCCCGAAACCTTGACCCGCGCCTTGGATGAGCTGACGGTGCAGTACGGCCAAGCGACGGCCGATCCAGCGTTTCAGGACGACTTGAATCAGCTTTATAAAAACTACGTCGGCCGACCGTCGCCGCTTTATTTCGCCCGTCGGCTTACCGAGAAGTGCGGCGGGGCGCGCATCTATCTCAAACGCGAAGACCTCAACCACACCGGTGCCCACAAGATTAACAACACGCTTGGCCAGGCCCTACTGGCGGTCCGCATGGGCAAGCATCGCGTCATCGCCGAGACGGGGGCCGGGCAACACGGCGTGGCGACGGCAACCGCTTGTGCCCACTTCGGCTTGCAGTGCATTGTCTACATGGGCGAGGAAGATATCCGCCGACAGCGGCCCAACGTTTTCAGCATGAAGTTGCTCGGTGCCGAGGTTCGACCGGTGACTAGCGGATCGCGAACCCTCCGCGACGCCGTCAACGAGGCATTCCGAGACTGGATGAGCAGCGTCGAGCATACGCACTTCTGCGTCGGTTCCGTGATCGGGCCGCACCCCTTTCCCCGCATCGTCCGCGATTTCCAATCGATTATCGGTCGCGAGACCCGCGCGCAATCGTTAGAGCAGCTCGGCCAGCTACCCAATGTGGTCGTCGCCTGCGTGGGCGGCGGCAGCAACGCGGCGGGCATGTTCTATCCGTTCGTGGAGGATGCCGAGGTGGAACTCGTCGGCGTTGAAGCCGGCGGCCGCTCGGAAACGCCCGGCAACCATGCCGCGACGCTCTCCTTCGGTCGTCCGGGGATTCTTCATGGGGCCTTTAGCTACGTGCTTCAGGATAACGACGGCCAGACGTCCGACGTGCATAGCGTATCCGCCGGGCTCGACTATCCCGGCACCGGTCCCGAGCACAGCTATTGGAAAGATACCGGCCGCGTCCGCTACACGTTTGCTCGCGACGACGAAATCATGCAGTCGTTTGATGCCCTGGCTCGTCTGGAAGGCATCCTACCGGCCTTGGAGAGTTCGCACGCCTTGTGCCGAGCGATGGAAATCGCCGCCTCGCGGAAGCCCGACGAAACCGTCGTCGTTTGCCTCTCTGGGCGCGGCGACAAAGACGCCGCCGAAATCGCGCGCATCCGTGGCATGGAGTTCTAATGGTGACGCCGGTAGCGAGGAGAACTGCGAGGATGCGAGCAAATGGACGCCGAATTTGTCGCAAGACCTCGACCGAGACTTCGCCCCGTTGCGTTTATCGCGGTGGAGCGCAAGGCTGAATCGCGGAGTGCTTTGCAGTTGTCCTGGCCGACACCGGACGGCTTGCGCCGTGCCGCTTTAATGCCGTCGGACGGCAATGGGAGCGGAAGAGCCCTCCGGTAGTGCATTCAATCGAGCCTGCACCACAATGGCGGGACTGTGCAGACCTTCTGGCAGCCGACTTGGGTGGGGAGACTTCGTTTGCAAAATTGAGTATAATGCACGCCCCACAACATAATGACCAAGAAAAGCACCCGAGCCAAGTTAGCGATTCTTTTCCCGGTGCAGGGGGTGGGGAATCCAGGCACGCTTTCCTCGTGCCGCTCACGCCAAATGCCGAATACCTTACGATTTCCAACACTGAATTCATTCTATGTCCGCACTCGATACACTCTTTCGCGATCTTCGCCACGCCAAACGCAAGGCCCTGATGCCGTTCATCACGGCCGGCGACCCCGATTTGAATTTTACTGCCGATCTGCTCCGCTGCCTGATCGCGCGCGGTTGCAGCCTTTGTGAACTTGGCATCCCCTATAGCGATCCCATCGCCGATGGCCCGGTGATTCAAGATTCCTATACGCGGGCGTTGCAGCACAAGATCAAGCTTGCGGAGATTTTCGCGATGCTTGGCCGCACGATGCCTGAGTTGAAGGCCCCGGTGGTGACGATGGTCAGCTACGCGATCATTTACCGCCAAGGGCTGGAAGCCTTTGTGACGACTGCCCGGCAGGCAGGTGTTGCAGGCGCGATCGTGCCGGACTTGCCCGCCGAAGAGTCGTCGGCCTTGGCGGAAATCTGTCGGCACCACGATTTCAGTCTGATCCAACTCGTCACGCCGACGACATCGCGCGAGAGGGCATTGCGAATCGCCGAACGGACGAGCGGCTTCATCTATTACGTCTCGGTCACCGGCATCACGGGCGAGCGGACGGAACTGCCGCACGAAATTCTCGACAACGTTTCCTGGCTTCGCGGACAGACGCCGCTGCCGATCTGCATCGGCTTCGGCATCAGCCGGCCCGAGCATGTGCGGATGCTCGCCCCGGTGGCCGACGGGCTGATCGTCGGTTCGGCAATCGTCCGCCGCTTAGCCGCCATCGCAACGCAGCCGCGCGAAGCCGTACTGCAAGAGATCGGCGACTACGTCACCACGTTGCTCGCCGCGCTTCAGCCTTAAGCAATCTACCATTTCCAGCACTCCCAGGATGGCAAATCGCTTTCCACGGTTGCCAAGATTCAAGGCTGGAGGAAACCGCTAACGCGGTTGCTCATTACCGAGAATTCGCGGCCGAGGGCGTGCGAGTAACGGTCGCCAATCCGCACTTCTTCTCTGGGCGGCCGGCACGACAAAGAGATTGGGCGCGGT
>JANXOJ010000294.1 GCA_025353625.1 Planctomycetota bacterium
GGCCCGGGCTATCGCCGGCCTTTGAAGCTTCCGAAACCATATTGATGCGCCTGTGGAAACTTGCAGGAACCCAATTGCCACAAACGGCAGGGTCACAATGACGACCGGGAAGAAGTACCGTTGGCCCGCTTCATGCGACCAGTAGAGATGCACCCAGATCGCCAGCAAGATCGAGCCGGCAAGGTAGATAATCGGCCGATAATCGCGCTGGGCCAAGGCGCGTTTTCCTAGCACCATTCCGTCCAGGGCAGCCAAAAAATAAAGTGGTGTGAAGCCTTTGGCCATTCCGGTCGCAAATCGCTCGGCCATCTTCCATATTGGCAAAGGTGCGAGCAAGTCGGTGCGTTTTTTCTTTTCGGCGGAGCGCTCGCCACCCAGCGTTTCTTGGGCCCAGTCTTGAGCCAGCATCATCGGCTCCGTGCGGACGATGTCCGTAGCCGAAAGTCCGCGATACCAAGTGAGATAGATCATGGCCATCAAGGCCGGATAAATACTGAGGCAAAGCAGGCCACCGCCAAGCAACCGACGACGCGAAAAGTTATCCACGGAGGCCATCTTTTTCCGCCACGACCATGCTCCGATCGGCACGATGAGAAAAATTCCTTCAAAGCGCGTCATGCAGGCCAAGGCGATGGCAAATCCAGCGACCGCATACCATGCCCAGCGGAGTTCGGCCACGGCGCGCCAGAGGAAATAAATGGCAGCCGTCATCAGAAACCAAAAGGTCGGATCGCGGATGATTTCCACGCTCCATCGGATCATGCCCGCATGAATCGCATAGAGGATGCACGCCGTTACGGCCACTTGCTGGTCGAATGCGCGGCGCAACCAACCGAAGAGCGGCAGCACGGTGCAACTCGATATCAGCACGCCCCATGCTGCCCCGGCCGTTTCCCAGGGCAGACCTGCTTGGTGGAGATAGCTGAGGATTAGCGGGAAGATATTGAAGCGAACGTTGCCCAATGCGGTTTGAAGTTGACCCGCTTCGATCGCTTTCGCCAGATCGATATAGAGTACCGCATCGGGACAAAGGCCCGGCAAACGCCAAGCCATGATCGCCCGAGGTACTAGGCACATTACGAACAAGCCCGCCAGAACGGTCCAACCGCGAACGCCCAGGGCGTCCGCTCGGTTGGTTGGCGCGAGCCGCGTCGCAATACTGTTTGAGGTTGAAGAGAACACGATGGAGCACTGCCGGTTCTACGGAAGTTGTCGGGGTTTTGCGGCGGCTTTATCCCAGAACTTGCAACGGGCGGCAACGGCAATTTTTCCTCCCGTGGACTAAAAGGGGGGCTAAAGGAGCCGGTGTCATACATTAGGCAATGTGCGCGATGTGCATGGAGCAAGATCAACGGAAGTGGCACGGCCATCTTGGCCGTATCTTTCCACAAGCTGGAAGCCCGTGCCACAAAATTCCGTACAGGCCCGCAAAACTGGGACGAGCCCTCCGTCAGATGGCGAAAATTTTGGCATTGCGTTGGTATGCCTGGGGCAAGTAACATTCGGCCTTATTACTGCCCAGTTTTGCAGGACGCGAAGGCTGGGTAGCGGGGTAGGTCGTTTTTCCAAGACCCACCATTTCACAATTCTGGGGGCGAAGGGAATTGCCCATGGCTGAGCAGTCGTCGACGGTTGCGTTCTTTCGTGCGCTAATCATGCTGTTGTGCCTTGTGGCCGTCGTGTTGGCGGCCTGCTGCGGGAGTTCCTTCCCAACAGTCCTCAAGGCGATCCAGAGTGGCCGCATGCCGACTCTTGCCGATTTTCGACCCGTGCCACCACAAAGCGAATTGGGAGTCGAAACTGCAAGATTCCTCCAGCCCCCCCCAGCAACGCAGGCGCGAGCGAATGACCTATCAAACGGGCTTGTTGGAAATTCTCCCGGCCAACTCGCGGCGATCCCATCCGCGAACCGCTGGCCTGCAAATTCGGCGGGGCATTCCGCAGCCTCTGCCGACAATATAATGCTTGCCGGCTACAACGCACCGATCGCGGCCCCCAAAGATGCGAGTAGCGGGTCATCGACACATTTTCCACAAAATGATACTGCCGGCACGCGCCAGAATCCCGTTAAAAGCCAAGCGGGGCAAAATTTTGATTCATTGCCAAACGACCTAAGGGAGCCACCTAGCCAAGTCGAGAATGCCGGCACGGCTCCCCCGGTCGGTGCATCCGCAAGCGATGGCCGTTCGGCGGACGCCCCTTCCGGCGATAAGTTCAAATACGTTCAGGACCGGTTGCGTCAGTTGGGCGCAACCTATTATCTACTTGAGGCTTGGGGCGACCAAAAACGTGAATTTCGCTTCTACTGCAAGATGGCGATCGGCGGAAACCCCCAATTTACCAAGCCCTTCTGGTCGGTCGATGGCGATCCGCTCAAAGCAATGACCCAGGTTTTGCAGCAAGTCGAGGGTTGGCGCGGGGCACTCTAGGGGGGCAGAAGGAATTTAGAACTTAGAAGTCAGAATTTTGGAGAAAATGAAGCCCAATCGGTTGCACGACTTTTCTCTCCCTTTTAGGTTCTAAGTTCTAAATCGTCTAAATTCCAACCCCTTTTCTCCCCCGCCCTTGTCCGCGATGCTTGTCCTGCCCCAATAATACATGGTATGTCTACGTATCCTGTGACTCTTGGCCAAAAGCTGAATAGTGCGGCATTGCGATATCGCCAACCAGAATGTTGGCTTGAGCGGAGATCGCGCGTTTTACCTGGAAAAATTTGCCCCATGGAGGCTCCTCCCCCTGACAATGAGGGGGAAATGGGTAGTCGTCCCGCTCGGTTGGCTAGGTTGGAAGCCGTTTTATTTCTTGCCCGAGAGCCCCTCGGTAGCCGAAAAATGGCTCAATTGGCCGGCTTGGCGGACGGAACAAAAGCGCGTACACTAGTTCGATCCTTAAACCGGCGGTATGATGGCGAGGGCAGTGCCTTTCGAGTGGAGGAGGTGGCGGGCGGTTTCCAGCTTTTAACGAGGCCGAAATACGCTCCTTGGTTGCGGCGCTTGCATTCCACGCCCGTGGAAGTTAGGCTTTCTGCACCTGCGATGGAAACTTTGGCCGTAGTGGCCTACCGCCAACCCGTATTGCGGGCCGAGATCGAAGCGATTCGCGGCGTGCAATGCGGGGAAGTTCTTCGCCAGTTGATCGAACGCGAACTTGTTCGGATCGCCGGTCGATCCGAGGAATTGGGGCGTCCGTTACTATATGGGACGACCCGGCAGTTTTTACAGATTTTTGGCCTTCGACACTTAGAGGATTTACCTCGCCCCGACTTTTTGCCGATTACGAAACTTGTCACCGAGGGTTCGGACGCAGCAATCGTCGATCCCCCCACACAGGATTTGCAACCACTTCATCAATCTCGCGACACGCAAGAGGAGACTGGAATGAGTATCATTATTGAAAAGAAAGCCACGCCGAAGAAATTTGGCAAAGCCACGGTGACCACGTCCGAGCGACCGTTGGTCAAGAATTCGCCCATCCGCGCGGCGAAGGAAGAAGACGAGGAAGACGACGACGACGTCGAGGACGAAGACGATGCCGACGACGAGCCTTGGGAAGAGGTTGACGACGAGGAGGATGAAGACGAAGACGAAGATTGGGAGGACGATGACGACGACGACTGGGACGACGACGAAGACGACGACTGGGATGACGACGACGATGACGCGGACGACGACGATGAGGAAGATGAAAAAGAGGAAAAAGTGTAATCACTTCTCTCAATCCGGCGATTGGAACTCAATCGCGGAGTTGAAACAGTCGCGCCAAGGCGTCCAGCAATCCGTGGGGGACGCCCTTGCGCGATTCGTCGCGCAATGATTCCAACGGTGGATGCAGCAGCTTATTCACCAGCCGGTCAAACGACTGGCGGATTTCTTCTTGCGCGTGCAAATCCAACTGCGGCAGGCGATTCAGAAGCCGCCGCAGCTCCTCGTCCTTGGGTTTCTGCCAACCGTCGCGCAATTGCTGGATCACCGGCCCGGTGGCACGATGGTACATTTCCGTCATGAAACGGCTACTTTCCTGATCGACGATCCGCGTTGCCAGCGGCAATTCCTTATCGCGAAGGACGCGATTATTTTGACAGGCCGCCTCCAGGTCGTCGACAGAGTACAAATAAACTTCGGGACGTTGTCCGATGGCTGGATCGAAATCGCGAGGCACGGCCAAATCGAGAATAAAGAGCGGCCGTTGTCCTCGCTTGGCATGGATGGCCCGAAATTCTTCCAGCGCGATAATCGGCCGCCCCGCGCCGGTGGTGCTGATAACCAAGTCGGCATCGGCCAAGGCGTCGTGGAGTTCGTTCCAGGGGCGCGCGCGGCCTTGCCATTCGATAGCCCTCTCGGCGGCGCGCTGATCGTTGCGATTGACGATGGTCACATTCCTCGCGCCCTCGTCGCGCAAGTAGCGAAGCGTTTCCTCGGCCATCGCGCCGGCCCCGATGACGAGCGTCTCCTTGTCGTCGAAGCGTTCAAAGATTTGCCGCGCGAAGTCGGCCACGGCGACGCTCGGCACGCTCACGCGGCGCTGGTGGATGGCCGTTTCCGTCGCAACGCGGCGGGCAACGCGGATCGCCGCCTGAAAGGCCATGTGCAGCAATGGCCCGGTCGAGTCGCGCTCGGCAGCCGCCTGATAGGCTTGCTTCACTTGGGCTAGGATTTGCGGCTCGCCCAAAACCATGCTATCGATGCTTGCCGCCACGCTGAACAGATGCCGCACGGCCGCTTCATCGTTGCTGACGAACAGATGCGGCACGATTTCACGAGGATCGATCTGGTGAAATCGAGCAAGAAACCCGCCCACCTCTTCCACAGTGGGAATTGGCCCCGATTGTCGAGCGGCATAGATTTCAACGCGATTGCACGTCGATAGCAACACGCCTTCCACGTCCTGAAACGAGCGACGCCATTGTGCCAGCGCACCGTCCGTCTGGTCGCGACGAAACGCCAACCGCTCGCGAATCGCAATGGATGTGCGGTGGTGGCTGCAACCGACAACTTGGAGGCTCATGATCTTCCCCCTGATGGCGTTGTCGGGGGATGATTCCAATTTACAATTCTCAATTTGCAATCCCCATCCGCCGCTACGCCGCCGTGCTTCGTATTCACAAATAGCACCATCGCCAAGGCAATCACCAGGAAGAGAAAACTTGCCAAGGTCAGATAAGCCACCTTGCGGCCCTGGCGGATCGGTCGATAAAAGGCGGCGAAGATCACATGCAGAAGCAGCCAGCCGAACATCGCCAGCGTGCCCAGAATGACCGGGTCGTTCCACGGCACGCTGGGGATATTTTGTCCCAATGCGATCAGCTTGAGTACGATTCCCGAGGCCACACCGATTGCCACCAACAGCATCGATGCCAGCATCGTCCGACTGTTGACCGTCTGCAACCACTCCAGGCTCGGCAGGCGCAGCTTCATGAGCGGAACGTGTTTGCTCTTCAACCGCTGTGCCTGCTCGAGATACATCAAACCGGCGGCAAAACCAACGAACATGGTCACGGTGGCCAGCAGGATGGAGGTGCCGTGGATGACGCCCCACACCCGTGAAGCCGGCTCGCGGGGGAAAGGCCGTGGGTCGGCCCACAACTGCGCGGCGGCGATCAGGCACAGCACGAGCGGAAGGAGAAAAACGCCGAAATGCGTCGTTGGATGATAGCAGGCCAGATAGAAATAGATCATCACCAACACCCAGGCGGCCAACAGCAGCCAGTCGCGATAGCTGGAAAGCGGCGACCCGGCCGCCGCGCCAATGCCATTTTCCATTGCACTGCGATATAGGAATGCCGAGTGCGCAACCCAGCCCGCAGCCACGAACCCCAGCATGGCAATGCCGCGCAGCCCGCTGCGGAACCATAGCCGCGAAAGCTCCAGCACGAGGGCCACCAAGTAGCAGGCGACGAAGCAGAAGATGTGTACGTGAGCTAGCATGGTTAACGTCTTCCCTCCCCTGCAAGCGGGAGGGGGGCCGGGGCGGAGGGCAGCGGTTTTTTGTGCCAGTCCCTCAATACGTCCTTCATTTCCGCAGCCAAAAAGAATGAGCCCGCAATGCAAATCAAATCGTCGACCGTCGCCGCGCCGCGAACTGCTTCCCATGCCGCAACGGCTTCCGAGGAAACCGGAAAGCATCTGAAGCTTCGACCCGTCAATTCGACGGCCATGCGTTGGAGTTCCTCGGGCGGCACAGCACGATCGTTGTTCGCATAGCGCGTGAAAAAGACTGCATCGAACCGGCCCAACAGGCATTTTAACATGCCGCGAACATCTTTATCGTGCGTGGTGGCAAAAATCAATAACC